>QYPX01000176.1 GCA_007280205.1 Comamonadaceae bacterium | reverse complement strand
GGAGGTGTAGGCGCAACCGGCGTGGGCGGGGCACTGCTGCAAGCCGCCAGCAACACAACGCTACCCAAAAGGATGGACAGGTTCTTGAAGATTTTCATTGACTAACTCCAGTTGTAAGTGAGGCGGAAGGACCGCAATGGGATGCAATCAGACCCATCGCGAATAATTATACATTTGCTAGAATGTTTATGTGCGATCGTCATTGTCAGTCATTATTCTGTATTCATAAGTTCTCTACAGATGGCCTCTTTCATTGGTCTATTCTGTACCTAAAGCTGATTAACACATTTGCTACAACCAAGTTGCTGTATGCACTGACGGATTGGAAGGACAAACTTTGAATGCTCCTATCGGAAATGGTCGTTCGCGCCGATGGACGCTTGCCGCCGTGCTTGCGCTGATCGTCACACCAGCAATGGCCCAGTTTCGAGTCGATGTGGCGGGAATCGGTCTGAACCAACTACCGATTGCAATAGCCACCTTTCGGGGTGAGGCAGGTGCACCGCAGAAGATTGCTGCGATCATTGCGGCGGACCTGAGTCGCAGTGGACTGTTTCGGTCGATGGACGCCAGCGGAGCGGCGTTTGATGAATTGAGCCGACCCGAACTTGCCCCCTGGCGCCAGCGTGGTGCCGACTCGTTGGTGACCGGAAGTGTGACGCGTCTGGTCGATGGCCGCTATGACGTTCGCTTCAGATTGTGGGACACAATCAAGGTGCAAGACCTGGGCGGTCAAAGCTATGCCGTGACGGTGACCGATTTGCGTCTGTCAGCACATCGCATTGCCGATTTCATTTATGAAAAACTGACAGGCGATAAGGGTGCTTTTTCCACTCGCATCGCTTACGTTACCAAGACCCAGCACCGCTATCAGTTATGGGTGGCTGACGCCGACGGTGAGAACGCCCAGGACGCATTGACCAGCCCTGAACCCATTATTTCACCTGCCTGGTCGCCCAAAGGAGGGCAACTGGCCTACGTTTCCTTCGAGTCGCGCAAGCCGGTGGTTTATACGCATGATGTGGCCAGCGGCAAACGTCGTCTGATAGCCAATTTCAGGGGCTCTAACAGTGCACCGGCGTGGTCGCCCGATGGGAGTACGCTGGCAGTGACGCTTAGTCGCAGCGGTGGGTCGCAGCTTTATGCCATTTCCGCCAACGGGGGCGAGCCTCATCGACTGGCAGAGTCCAACAGCATTGATACCGAGCCGGTCTACAGCGCCGATGGGCACTTCATATATTTTGTCAGCGACCGGGGTGGTGGTCCCCAGATTTACAAGATGCCAGCCACAGGCGGCGGTGCCGAGCGCGTCACCTTCACTGGCAACTACAACATTTCACCGGCGCTCAGTCCCGACGGACGCTGGCTGGCGTACATCTCCAGGGTAAGCGGCAACTTCAAACTTTATGTCATGGAGCTGGCCAGTGGCGCGGCCAATGGCATCACCGACACCAGCGCTGATGAGAGTCCCAGTTTTGCTCCCAATAGCCGTCTCATTCTTTACGTCACCCAAATTGATGGACACGAAACCTTGATGAGTACAAGTCCGGACGGGCAAACAAAAGCCAAGTTGACTGAAAATTCTGCTGACATCCGGCAAGCCTCGTGGGGGCCGTTTAACAAGGGTGGATGAAAGTCATCGATTCAGCGATCCGAACCACCCCATAGCACCGATGCAGGATTAGGCTCCACCCAGGATACGGGGTAATGACCGGGTTTCGGATTTCGTCTTGGAGTTTTCATGAATCGATCAACGCCGAGCGGCTTGCACCACCATCTGCGTGGCATTCCATTGGCGTTCGAACCATGCGTCGCCGGCCAGATACTGCTGCAGCATGGGCAAGGCATCCAGGCCCCAGAACAATTTGTCATCGACGGCCATCGTTGGCACACCAAAAATACCACGCGCAATGGCTTCATCGGTATGGGCTTTGAGTTGCGCCTTGACCTCCTCGCTGTTGACCGCACGGCCTGGCGCCAGTTGCTGCGTCACGAGCTGCAAACGTGCAGGGTCAGCGGCCTCGGCGCCACCGCGCCAGACATGGCGGAACAGGGTCTCGCAGACATAGCGATTGGGCAGCCCCTGCGCATCACAGGCGAGCGCCAGTCTGAGCAGCGCCAGCGGATTGAAAGGGTGGCTGGCTGGCAACTGCAGCTCAACACCATGCTCTTTGGCCAGCCAGAGTACCTGTCGATAGGTCCATTCGCGCTTGCCCGGCATCTCGGCCGGTCCCAGTTGCCCATGGTGTTTCAGCAGGGCCGCAAACAGCACCGGTTTGTAAGTGACGCTATAGCTGTGCCCGATCAGGGCCTCGGGCAGTGCCTCAAACGCCAGATAGGCATAGGGTGAAATGAAATCAAGGTAGAAAGTGATGTGCTTCATGATGCTCCTTTCTCACGGCGCTGTTCGATGCGCCACAGGATGGCTCGCTTGAGATCGTCGCCGGCCTCGCCCCACTGGGCGATCTCCTCGATGCTGCGCAGGCAGCCCTCGCACAGGCCGGACTGCGGGTTCATGCGACAGACCGATATGCAGGGTGAGGGCACGTTTTCCGACACCGTCATGGCGCGTCCAGCACAACGTCGGCCAGCGGTGCGCCGGTCAGCGCCACCAGGTCAGCAGGGCTCAGTCGGAACACCGCATGCGGATGCCCGGCTGCAGCCCAGATTTCTTCAAAACGGAACAGTTCGCGGTCGATCAGGGTCACCGAGCGGGTCGCATGAGCCAGCGGCGGCACACCGCCGATCGAAAAGCCGGTCTTGGCCTTGACAAAGGCGGCGTCGGCGCGACCCAGCGCGCCAAGCTGCGCTTCCACCTTTTTTTCGTCAACCCGTTTGTCGCCGGAAGTCACGACCAGCACCGCCACGTCATCAGCCTTGCGCCTGAAAACAATGCTCTTGGCGATCTGGCCCACCACAATGCCCAGGGCGTCGGCCGCCTGCTGCGCCGTGCGCGCCGCATCGTCCAGCATCACCGGCACATGGGGATGACCAGCTTGTTGCAGGACGGCGGTGACGCGTTGCACTCCCTCCGGAAGATCACTCATCAACTCACCCGCGTGTTGAGCAAGGCCGTGGCCGCACGCGAGTTCGGCTTGCGCTGCAGGAAGTCGCTGATGAATTGACCGGCATCGACCAGTTTCTCCAGATCGATGCCAGTCTCTATCCCCATGCCATGCAGCAGGTAGACCACGTCTTCGGTTGCCACATTGCCGGTTGCGCCCTTGGCGTAGGGGCAGCCGCCCAGGCCGGCAACAGAGGTATCAAACTGCCAGACCCCCATCTGCAGCGCCGCCAGTGTGTTGGCCAGAGCCTGGCCATAGGTGTCATGGAAATGGCCAGAGATATCGTTGATGTCAAAGTGTTTCAGCGTGGCCTGGATGGCACGCTGCACCTTCAGCGGTGTGCCCACGCCAATCGTGTCGGCGACACCGATGTGCTGTACGCCAATGCCCTTCATCAGCGCCGCCAGGTAACTCACACTGTCGGGCGAAACCTCGCCCTGATAAGGGCAACCGAGGGCGCAGGACATGGCGCCGCGCACGTAAATGCCAGCGGCCCGCGCCGCTTCGACCACCGGTGCAAAGCGATCCATGCTTTCGGCAATCGAGCAGTTGATGTTTTTCTGGCTGAAGGCCTCGCTGGCGGCGCCAAAAACCACGATTTCGTCAGGCTTTGAAAGCAAGGCCGCCTGAAAACCCTGCAGGTTCGGCGTCAGCACCGAGTAACGCACGCCGGGCAGGCGCGCGATGCCGGCCATGACTTCGGCGTTATCGGCCATCTGCGGCACCCACTTGGGCGAAACAAAGCTGGTGACTTCAATTTCTTTCAGGCCCGCGGCCTGCAAGCGGTGCACCAGTTCAATCTTGACCGCTGCCGGTACCGGCAGCTTCTCGTTTTGCAGACCGTCACGCGGTCCGACATCAACCAGCTTGACGCGGGTGGGTAAGTTCATTCTCGTGTCCTCAATTCGGTGCTGACGGGATCGTACTCAATAGCCGCGTACCGGGTCAACGATAGCGACAATCGACTCGCCTGCTTCCAGCGCGCGGATCTTGCCGGCAATCTGCGCAATGCTCTGGTCGCGCAGGGTGCGCGCCGAGGTGTGCGGTGTGATGGTGATTTTAGGGTTGTGCCAGAACGGATGTTCGCCCGGCAGCGGTTCGGTGCGGAAGACGTCGAGTGTCGCGCCAGCCAGGTGACCGTTGTCCAGCAAGGTCAGCAGGTCTTCATCCACCAGGTGCGCGCCACGTGCCACGTTGATCACATAGCCGCCGCTTTGCAACTGCGACAGGGTTTGCAGGCGCATGATGTCGCGCGTCTCGGGTGTCAGCGGCAACAGGTTGACCAGGATGCGTGTCGCGGCGAGAAAATCGTCGAACTGTGCGGCACCGGCGAAGCAGCGTACCCCTGCGAGCGTCTTGGCCGAGCGGCTCCAGCCCATGACCGGAAAATCAAACTGTGCCACGCTCTGTGCCACGCGTGCACCGAGTACGCCCAGCCCCATGACACCGACCGGAAAGTCCTTGCGCTCCAGCGGCTTGCGGTACGACCACTTACCGGCTCGAATGTCAGCTTCGTAGCCATCGAACTCGCGAAAATGCCGGATCACGGCGTGGCAGACGTACTCGGCCATCTGCACCGACATCCCTGCGTCATCCAGGCGAACCACGGTGGCCTGCGGCGGCAGTTGCAGCTTCAGCAAGGCGTCGACACCAGCGCCGATGTTGAAGATACCCTTGAGTTGGTTCTGCTCATCGAAGAACTGCTGCGGCGGTGCCCACACCACGGCGTGATCTGCCTGCGGCGCACCGGACTGCCAGACTTCGACTTCGGCACCGGGCAAGGCAGAGCGCAGCCCCGCCAACCAGGGTTCGGGCTTGGTGCCTGTGCAACAAAAAGTGATTTTCATGGGTGCCAAGCGTACCGCGTTTCGAAATCTGTCATTGCGAACCCCGGATCGGAGTCCGGGGCAGGCCCGATCCGCAATCCATTGCCTGCGTGGCAGTGGATCCCGGGTCGAGCCCGGGATGACAAGCTATTGCGCGTTCGGCTTCATCAAGGCAATGAACTCAGGCCACCAGCTTCAGCAACTCAGCTCCCTCCGGCACCTGATCGCCCGGCGCGTACAGCAACTCGGCCACCACACCGTCTGCGGGTGCCGAAATCGTGTGCTCCATCTTCATGGCATCGAGTACCGCCAGCGCCTGGCCAATTTTGACCTTGTCACCCGCCTTGACCGCAAACGACACCACCTTGCCCGGCATGGGCGC
>QYPX01000162.1 GCA_007280205.1 Comamonadaceae bacterium | reverse complement strand
GCATCATCCAGTTTTGTGACGGCGCAGCGCGTGGCGCCGCCTCAGCCGGTTATGCCGCAAATCCGCGCGCCATCCTTGATTTTAGCGTGCACAAGCAACTCTCTCTGGTGGACAAGTATTTTGAGGAGGTTGGTCTCAAGAATCAGGGTTCCAACGGACTCGAAGACCTTTACCTCTCGGTGCTGCGACCGGCCTCGCGCAGCGAAGGTCCGGCTGGCACAGCGCTCAATATTCCCGGGCTGCAGTCGAACTATCTTCACGTCGGGCGTGACACCAGTGCACCCATCACACGCCAATCGATTCGCCAGGGTTTGCTGCAAAACGCGGCGGACCGGTTGGGTCAACTGTTCACGCCTACTGCTTCACGACTGCAGGCCCTGCGCAGTGTTGAGGTTGGCGGCGGTGCGAACTAAGCCTGTCAAAAAACCTGTCAGTGGCTTGGCCCGACCCGGCATCGCCATGCGGCAAGAGTTTGCCGCTTTGGCCGGAAATTGCATTCCGATGTGCACAAGACAAGATGAAAAGCGGCAAAAACGCTATGGCACGCGATTTGCAGTACCGACTCCGAGGCCTTATTCATTGAGGCCGGGTGTCGACAAACCGGCATAGGCTGTAACGCGATGAGGGTGAATGCATGAACATGATTGACCAGGCATTTGGTGTGCACGAGCAGGCGCTCGGTCTGCGCAGCCAGCGCATGGAAGTGCTGGCACGCAACATTGCCAATGCCGACACCCCCCACTTCAAAGCGCAGGATCTTGACTTCAAGACCATGCTCAAGAGTGCCCAGCAAACAGCATTGGGGACCACGCACTCCAGCCACCTGCCGACCGATCTGACGGAGCAGCAAAACGGGCTCATGTACCGGGTGCCGTTCAACGTCGCCTTTGACGGCAACACGGTCGAGCTCGCCGTTGAGCAAGCCAAATACGGGCAGTCAGCGGCCGACTATCAGGCCACCCTGAGCATTCTTGAAAACCGCATCAGCGGCATTCGCAAAGCCTTGCGCGGAGACTAAACATCATGTCACTCGACCACATCTTTGGCATTGCCGGCTCCGCGCTCAACGCGCAGACCACCCGCATGAACGCCACCGCCTCCAATCTGGCCAACGCGGGTTCGGTCGCCGGCGCAGAGAAAGACGCTTTTCGCGGCAAACGCGCGGTATTCAAAACGATTATGGAAGGGCAGCTCGGCGCTCAGGCTTCCACCAACAAGGGCGGTGTGCGGATCGAGACCCTGGTGGACGATCCGGCGCCCATCGCCCGCATGTCAGACCCTGGCAATCCAGCGGCCGACAAGGACGGCTACGTCTACCTCTCCAACGTCAACGAAATGACCGAAATGGTCGAAATGATGGCTGCTGCGCGGTCCTACCAGAACAACGTTGAAGTCATCAACACGGCGCGCCAGTTGACGATGCGCACGCTTGACATCATCAAGAGCTAGGCCAACTGAGCGGGAAATACACCATGTCCAACCTGAATCTGCTTTCATCCAATAGCTCCGCCAATACGGCCTGGGCATCGGCGGTGCCGACCAGCATCAAGACCACGGCGGGTGCGGCCAACGCCGCGCTGACCGCCAATAGCGGCAGTGCCTCCGGCATGGGTCAGAAAGACTTTCTGACCCTGTTTACAACGCAGCTGAAAAATCAGGACCCGCTGGACCCGGTCAAGAACGAGGCCTTCGTCGCACAGCTGGCCCAGTTCTCGCAACTTGAAGCCACTGTCACGATGTCACAGACACTCAACGACTTTGTCACCAGCATGTCAGGCGAGCGCATGATGAGCAGCGCCAATCTCATAGGCAAGACGGTCTCGGTACCCGACGGCCCGGCGCTCCTGGTGGGTGGCGTGCCGGTGCAAGGCGTGGTCAATCTGCCGACCGGAGCCGAGGGAGTCAAATTCGAGGTCTACGACGCCAGAGGCGCTTTGGTGCGCAGTCAAATTTTGGGTCCGCAGACAGTGGGCGACATGACCTGGTCCTGGGACGGCAAAAGTGATGCCGGTGACGCTGCTGTCAACGGCAGCTACAAATTCAAAGCCACCGCCGTCAGCCAGGGCAAGACCACCAACCCTGCGGTCAGCACCATGGTCTACGTTACCAGCGTCAGCCAGGACACCGACAAGAGCATGCTGCTGCAAGTTCAAGGCGGCAAGACCCTCAGGCTGGCCGATGTTCAGCGCATTGGCTACTAAACCACTCACCCGATCACTTACCCCAGGAGCTCCGAACCATGTCTTTCTATACCTCCCTGACAGGACTGAACGCCGCTACCGCCATGCTGGGCGTGACCAGCAACAACATCGCCAACGTCGGTACCACCGGCTTCAAGCGCTCGCGCGCTGACTTTGGCGATATTTTCGCCACCTCACCACTGCAAAAAGCCTCCAGCACGGTCGGACAGGGCGTGTCGCTCAAGCAGGTCAGTCAGGAGTTTGGGCAAGGCAATATTTCTTTCTCAACCAACGCACTCGATCTGGCTATCACCGGTGATGGCTTCTTTCCGATGCGCTCGGCTGATGGTCTGCAGGAGGTCTTTACCCGCAACGGCTCGTTCATGCTGAACGAGCAGTTCAACGTGGTCAACTCTGCCGGGCAACGATTGATGGCGGCTACCGTTGACAGTACCGGCAGCGCCAATGTCAATGAGCGTGTCGTGCTGACGATTCCGCAGAAGACCTCCGGTGAAGCCAAACAAACATCCAAGGTGTCTTTAGGCCTGAACTTCCCGGCCGACGCCAGTGTGATTGCCGATTCCTTCAGCCGTACCAACCCGGCAAGCTACAACAAGTCCACCGCGTTCACCGTGTACGACAACGGCGGCAACGGCTACCTGGCCACCATTTACTACGTCAAGACGCAGAATGCCAACCAGAACAGCCCGTTCAACAAATGGCAAACCTATGTGTATGTTGGGGAAGACCAGGTCTCTGCCGCGCTGGCCCAGTCGACAGACATCAATGGCGACCTGCAATACGTCAACCAGTATGGCCAGATCAAGTCCTACAAAGACGTGAAGGATGAGCTGACAACGGCCAAGACACAACTCATTTCGCTCGATGAACTGACCGACAAGCGGACCTCCGCACCCGCCGCCATCGGTGGCGTAAGTTCCACCGTCGATCTGACTGGCGGCACCAATACCTTTGCTGGCCTGAAAAGCCTGCCCACGCCGATTGACCTCGGCAATCTGTTTACCGTCAACTTCGATGCATCCACGGCACCAGTGAAAGTCGATCTGAGCTACCTCGCCAACTCCACAACCGTGCTGACCGGTGCGGCGCTGGCCAGTGAGGCCACCAAGTTCTTGAACCGGAAATTTGGCGACGAAACTACTTTCAACTTCACCTCAACCACCGCCACCACCAACCCGGACAAGGTGTTCACCCTGACCGACTCACGCGTGCAAAACGGCGCACCCATCAAGGCGGAAATCACGCTATCAGGTTTTGCTGACGAGAGCAACGTCACGGTGGAAGAACTCACCAAGATCATACAAACGCAGGTCAACAATTCTGTCTTGGGCGGGCATGCCAGAACGTCTGTTGCGATCTCCGGCACTGCTACCGGTGCAGTCACCTTTATGGGCCGCGCGATTGCTTCCTCTGCAAGTGGCGACACGGCTGCCACCACGGCCGGACGCATTGTGGCGGACAAGACCGCCATCCTTGCGGCCAACGCCGGTTTGGAGAACGTCGAGTTGGGCTCTGACGGTACCTCGGTGGTCCTCACCTACTGTCAATATCCAAAGCAATCGGTTTTGCTGGCAGGAACAGCGACCGGCAGCACCAAATTCATGGGGGTGGCCTTGGCCGGGTCTGCCGGTGGCAACACACCAGCCCAAACCGCTGCACTCATCGTGGCAAACAAGGCCGATATCATTGCCGGCGCCGCCGCTACCTCAGCGGGTGTGACCGATATCCAGATTGATCCAGCCAACAGCGCGCAACTGATCCTTGTCTACAACCAGGCTGCCGCAACCCGGGCATCCATCACGCCAACGCTCACCTTGACTGACGGCACCACTGCCGGCATCACGGCAGCAGCCAGCGTCGTGCTGAACAGCATCAGCGCCGGGTTGATCACCGGCACCAGCGCCGGCGTAACCCCCACGGCCGTCGCATCGACCACCGTGAACGGCGTCACACTGGGCGCCCACACGTCGCTGAGCGCTGGCCTGGCAGCGTCGCCCATGACGGTGACCTACGACTACAGCAGCCAGAGCTTCAAGATTACCGATAGCACCAATGCCGGTGCCAACGTCATCACGATGGCTTCTGGCTACTCCTCGACAATTTCTCCCAACACCATTTTGGGCCTGACCTCGATCCCGGTCACGCTGGACACTGACGGTCTGTCTGGCGTCAAGATGTTGCCCAACAACAAGAACCCCCTGCGCTCCATCACCGATCAGCGTTACGGCATGAAGGTCAATTTTGACGCAGTGACCAAGTCTTTCTCGGTGAGCTCGGGTACGACCGGCGACCAGTCATCCATTGCCATCAGCAGTGTCTCAACCTCCGGCGCTGCCTTGATGGGTTTGACCGCTGGGACGATTGACAAGTCCAACGTCGCCACGCGTGGTATTTCCTCTACGCCGGCCGTTGCCGTGGGCAAGCCGCCCACAGTGAACGTGGCCAACAACTTTGCCGTGGACGCTACCAATAACAAATTCATTGTCACGGTCGACGGCATCAAGGGCACGGTCATCGTGCCACCGAGTACCACCTACTCGCTGGAGAACTTCATGAAGGAACTCCAGAAGGGCATCAACTCGCTGGCCAGCGCCGACGGCGACTCGCCCTCCACCGTCAACGGGGTGAAGGTCACGTACGACTACGCCAGCAACAACTTTGTCTTCACTTCAGGCACGACGGGGTCAGACTCCTTCATCAAGATCTCGGGCAGCAGCAACTGGGGCCTGGACCAGGTTGAAGCGGGTCGCGGTACCACCTCCACCTGGATCAAGCCGAGCCAGCACAAAGATCTGGTTGGCGGCGCGCTGCAGCCCAAGTACATCGACAAAGACGGCAACGAGACCACCAACGGTGACGGCTTCGCGGGGCTGCCGGCCTGGTCGCCGATCTATCTGGACAAGGGCGAGCTGACATTTGACACTGGCGGCAAGCTTTACTCGCCGATCAAGGGCACGCAGTTGGAAACGGTTTACCTGGCAGGCGGCAAGGGTGCTTTGACCATCAACGTGGACTACGCCGCCTCGACTCAGTACACCTCGCCTTTTGCCGTGTTGTCGCAGTCACAAGACGGCGCACCTGAGGGCTCTCTGGTGGGCGTGACCATTGGCAATGACGGACTGGTCAGCGCCAGCTTCTCCAACGGTTCGCAAAAATCACTGGCGAAAATATTGCTGACCAACTTCTCCAGCCCGGTGGGTCTGCGTCAGATTGGCGACTCCAGCTTCCTGGCCTCTTCAGCCTCCGGCAAACCGATTTTGGGCACTGCCGGCAGCGCCGGCTTTGGCACCTTGCGCGCTGGTGCTACCGAGCGTGCCAACGTCGACTTGACGCAGGAGCTGGTGGATCTGATCACCGCACAGCGTAACTTCCAGGCCAACGCCAAGGCGATCGAGACCAGTACCACCATGACCTCGGCCATCATCAACATGCGTGCGGGTTGAGACCCGTAAGACAAGGATGATGCGATGGACCGTCTAGCCTTCAACGCCGCTGCTGCCATCAACGAGCAACGGGTGGCACGTCAGATGACCACCAACGAGCTGGCCAACGTGTCCACGCCTGGCTTCAAGCGCAGCTTTGAAGCGGCCGTGCGGGCCGTTAAGGTTGAAGGCGCAGGCTTTCAGAGCCGCATGCAGCCCCAGGCCTTCAGTACCGATTACATCAACATGTCACCCGGTGCCCTGATGACCACCGGGCGTGAGCTTGACGTGGCCTTCAACGACCAGACCGTGCTCGGCGTCAGCACACGCGACGGCTCGCTCGCCTTTACCCGGCGTGGCGATCTGCGCGTCAACGCCAAGGGGGTGCTCGAAACCGGTGGCGGCGACATGGTGCAGGGGCAGGGCGGCGCAGCCATCACGATCCCACCCGGCTTTCAGGTCAGCATAGCCAAAGATGGCACCGTCTTTGCACAGGACCCGGCCCAAGTCGGTCAGGCACAGGCTGTATCAGTCGGCAAGATGCTGCTGCGCGACAGCAGCAAGACGCCATTGCAGCGCACAGAAATCGGGCTCTATCAGGTCGTTGGCAAGCCCGGCGCCGATATTGCGCCCGGGCCGGTGCTGCCTAGCCTGACCAGCAAATCGCTCGAAGGCAGCAATGTCAACGCAATGGAAGTGATGGTCAAGCTGATCGCGCAAAGCCGTTCCTTCGAGCAGCAGGTCAACATGATCAAGGAGAGCAAGCAGGTCGACGAATCCGGCGCCAGCATGCTCAAGTCAAGTTAATGCGGATTGAACCGAATCCAAACAAGCAGATTAGAAAAAGGAGTTAACCATGGATGCATCAATGTGGGTTGCCAAGACGGGCCTCGATGCCCAGCAGACACGTATGAACGTGATCTCCAACAATCTGGCCAACGTCAACACGACCGGCTTCAAGCGTGACCGCGCGGTTTTTGAAGATTTGCTGTATCAGAACGTGCGCCAGGCCGGCGGCCAGACCGACGCTACCTCGCAGGCTCCCACCGGCCTGATGCTGGGTACCGGCGTGCGCGTGGTGGCGACAGAGAAAATGCATGCGCAGGGCAATATGGTGAACAGCCAGAACCCGCTCGATGTGGCGATTGCCGGCGAAGGGTTTTTTCAGATCGCGCAGGCCGATGGCACCATTGCCTACAGCCGCGACGGCAACTTCAAACTGTCCTCCACCGGCCAGTTGGTCACCTCCAACGGCGCTTTGTTGCAGCCAGCCATCACCGTTCCCACCACCGCTTCGAGCATCACCATCGGTCGCGATGGCACGGTCAGCATTGAGCTGGCCGCCGGCGGCCAGCAAGTGCTCGGGCAGTTGCAGATCGCGCGCTTTGTCAATCCGAGCGGCTTGCAGTCGATGGGGCAGAACCTGATGAAGGAGACCCCGGCCAGCGGCACGCCGCAAGTGCTCAAGCCCGGTCAAACCGGCGCCGGCACCCTGATGCAGGGCACGCTGGAAGCCTCCAACGTCAATGTGGTGGAAGAAATGGTCAACATGATCGAGACCCAGCGCGCCTATGAGATCAACTCCAAGGCGATCTCGGCGGTGGACGGCATGCTCAAGTACATCAACCAGAACATGTGATCGAGCACTGCATGAAACCTCTATCGTTCCTGCTGTCTCTGGCATTGCTGCTCTTGACCGGTTGCTCCGTCCTGCCACCCAGGCCGCTGGCCCATTCACCCGAATTTGCACCGGTCTTCCCGGTGGCGCAGGAGCCGGCGCGCCAGGCCACCGGCGCCATTTACGCGGGTCGGCAGAGCGAAAGCTGGTTTGGCCGCGGTCGCAATTTTCAGGTCGGCGACGTGATCACTGTCCTGCTGAGCGAGTCAACCCAGGCAGCGCGTACGCTCAACGGCAGCGTCAGCCGCAAGTCAAGCAACGATGTGATTCCAGCCAACCTGCAAGCCAAATTCACCAACAGCAGCCACGTATTGTTTGGTGGCGCCAATCTGGCGGGTGGGGCCATTGACAACAAGGGCTCAGGCTCGGCCGACCAGCAAGCCACGCTGAGCGGTTCGATCGCGGTGGCGGTGGTCAGCATCATGGCCAATGGCAATCTGGTGCTGCGCGGCGAGAAGCAACTCGCACTGACCGAAGGCGCCGAAATCATCCAGGTGGCCGGCATCATCCGGCCAGAAGACGTGGCACCCAACAACACGGTGCAGTCGCGCCGCCTGGCCAACGCCCAGATTACCTACCGTGGCACGGGGGATATGGCTGCAGCAACGCAGACCGGCTGGG
>QYPX01000032.1 GCA_007280205.1 Comamonadaceae bacterium | reverse complement strand
TTGCGCACAGTGTCCAGGGCGATCGTCGCTACAGTTTCATGGAATTTTGCGGCGGCCATACGCATGCGATCTCGCGCTATGGCCTGTCGGACCTGCTGCCGCAGAATGTGCGCATGGTGCATGGCCCGGGTTGCCCGGTCTGTGTGCTGCCGATCGGCCGCGTCGATATGGCGATCCATCTGGCACTGCAGCAGAACGTGATCCTGTGTACCTACGGCGACACTTTGCGCGTGCCGGCGTCCAACGGGCTCTCGCTGATGAAAGCCAAAGCCCGTGGCGGCGACATCCGCATGGTCTATTCAACGCTCGATGCGCTGCGCCTGGCACGTGAAAACCCGCAACGTCAAGTGGTGTTCTTTGCCATTGGTTTCGAAACCACCACACCACCAACCGCGCTGGCAATCCAGCAGGCGCAACTGGAACAGTTGAGCAACTTCAGCGTGCTGTGCTGCCATGTGCTGACGCCGGCGGCGATCAGCCAGATTCTGGAGTCGCCCGAGGTACGTCAATGGGGCACGGTGCCGATTGACGGCTTCATTGGCCCGGCCCATGTCTCGACCGTGATCGGCAGCCGGCCTTACGAGTTCTTTGCCGAGGAATACCGCAAGCCGGTGGTGATTGCGGGCTTTGAGCCACTCGATGTGATGCAGGCCATCCTGATGCTGGTGCGTCAGGTCAACGAGGGCCGTGCCGAAGTCGAGAACGAGTTCTCCCGCGCCGTCACCCGCGAGGGCAATCTCAAAGCGCAGGAGCGTGTGGCCGAGGTGTTCGAACTGCGCCGGGAATTTGAGTGGCGCGGCCTGGGGCTCGTGCCCTACTCGGCCCTGCAGATCCGCGAGAAGTACGCCGCCTTCGACGCCGAACGGCGTTTCCATCTTGAATACCAGTCGGTGCCCGACAACAAGGCCTGCGAATGCGGCGCCATTCTGCGCGGCGTGAAACGTCCGCAGGACTGCAAAATCTTCGGCACCGTCTGCACGCCGGAGAATCCGATTGGCTCCTGCATGGTCAGCAGCGAAGGCGCCTGCGCCGCGCATTACAGTTACGGACGCTACAAGGACATGAACTGATGGCTGATGTCAAAAGAGGCTATGTGCGGCCACTCGATCTGAAGAACGGTCGGGTCGATCTGACGCATGGCTCCGGCGGTCGCGCCATGGTGCAGCTGATCTCCGAACTGTTCGCACACCATCTGGGCAACGAGTACCTGGGTCAGGGCAACGACGGCGCGGTTCTGCCGGCGCCGATGCTGGACGGCAAGCCGGCTCGGCTCGTGATGTCGACCGACAGCCATGTGGTCTCGCCCCTGTTCTTTCCCGGTGGCGACATCGGCTGCCTGTCGGTGCACGGCACCGTGAACGACGTGGCGGTGATGGGTGCCACACCGCTTTATCTCGCCGCCGGATTCATTCTGGAAGAAGGCTTTGCGCTGAGTGAGCTCGCGCGCATTGTCGAATCGATGGCCGCGGCTGCGCGCTCGGCCGGCGTGCCGGTGGTAACGGGCGACACCAAGGTGGTGGAACGCGGCAAGGGCGACGGCGTCTTCATCACCACGACCGCCGTCGGCGTCCTGCCCGAGGGTCTGGAACTCGGCGGCAGCCGCGCCCGGCCCGGCGATGTGGTGCTGGTCTCGGGCTCCATGGGCGACCATGGCGTGGCCATCATGAGCCAGCGCGAGAACCTGTCGTTCGACGCCCCGATTGTTTCCGACACCGCGGCGCTGAACGGCCTGATCGCAGCGATGCTGGCAACCGGTGCCGACATCCGCTGCCTGCGCGACCCGACGCGCGGCGGACTCGCCGCCACGCTGAACGAAATTGCCGGCCAGTCCGGTGTCGGCATGATGCTCAAGGAGAGCGCTATTCCGGTCAAACCGGTAGTGGCCGCCGCCTGCGAATTGCTGGGGCTGGACCCGCTCAACGTGGCCAACGAGGGCAAGCTGATCGCCATCTGCGCCAGCGCCGACGCGCCCATGTTGCTGGCAGCGATGCGTGCACATCCGCTGGGTCAGGATGCCGCGTTGATTGGCGAGGTGTCGTTTGATACCCACCATTTCGTGCAACTGAGCACCGCCTTTGGTGGCCGGCGCATCGTGGACTGGCTGGCCAGCGATCAGCTGCCCAGAATTTGCTGAACGAGCTGCGGCTTGACAGTCATGATGTTGATGTATATCATGAGATATACCACGCAGAAAAAAGAGTTCCAAATGCATCAAACCGCCAAGATATTTGCCACCGGTCGTAGCCAGGCGGTTCGCTTGCCCTTGGAGTTCCGCTTTGATGTGCCCGAAGTCTTCATCCGCCACGACCCCGCGACGGGCGATGTCGTGCTGTCGCGCAAACCCACCGACTGGCAAGGCCTGCTCGACGTGGTGGCTCAAAACAAGGACGACGACCTGGCTTTGGAGCGCCGCCAAACCCATGCCAGGCGCGACCCTTTTGAGGGCTTCCAGGAATGAGTCAACGCTACATGATCGACACCAATGTGGTCAGCCACATCATGCAGGGCCGTGATGTCGAATTGTTGGCGCGCTTGACCAAGGTGCCCATCGGGCAGGTCGTGATGTCTAGCGTGACCTTGGCCGAGTTGGAATATGGCTTGCACCGCAAAGGACAGCCCATTCGCCTGCGCAACGCCCTGACGCAAGTGCTGCTCCGTATCGACGTGCTGCCTTGGGATGAGCAGGTTGCCACTTGCTACGGCGAGTTTTGTGCCGCGTTGGAAGCCCAAGGCATCAATCTCGGCGACTTCGACATGATGATCGCCGCCCATGCAGTGGCCGTGAATGCCACCCTGGTCAGCCGTGACAAGGCATTTGCGCAAGTGCCCGATCGCGCGAATCAACACTTGAGGTTGGAGATTTGGTAGCCCTGTCAAATTATGCGCATCCTGCTACTGACACACGCCTTCAACAGCCTGACCCAGCGTCTGGCAGCTGAGTTGCAGCAATGCGGGCATCAGACCTCCATTGAATTTGACATCGCCGACAGCGTGACCGAAGAAGCGGTGGCGCTGTTTGCGCCCGACCTGATCGTGGCGCCCTATTTGCGCCGCGCCATTGCCGAATCGATCTGGTCACGCATCGTCTGCCTGATCGTGCATCCCGGCGTGGTGGGTGACCGCGGTCCCTCGGCGCTGGACTGGGCAATCCAGAACCAGGAGACTGAGTGGGGCGTCACGGTGCTACAGGCACAGGCCGAGATGGACGCGGGTCCGGTCTGGGCCAGCGCGAGCTTCCCCATGCGCCAGACCAGAAAGTCCAGCCTGTACCGCCAGGAAGTCACGCTGGCCGCCAGCCGTGCCGTGCTTGAGGCGGTGCAGCGCTTTGAATCAGGCAGCTTTGTGCCGCACGCGCCGGCTACGCTGCCGGCCACGCGTGGACAATGGCGCCCGCTGATGAAGCAGGCACAACGCCAGCTTGACTGGCAGCGCGACAGCAGCGCCACGGTCCTGAGCAAGTTGTGCGCTGCAGATGGTTTTCCTGGTGTGGCAGACCATCTGTTCGGCCAGCCCTGTCATCTGTTTGATGCCTGGCCGGAAGCGACGCTGCGCGGCACACCGGGTGCTGTCATTGCGCGTCGTGAAACGGCCTTGCTCAGAGCCACCGCGGATGGCGCGATCTGGATCGGTCACGTCAAGCGCGCGAACGGCATCAAACTCCCTGCCGCTCTGGCGTTTGCAGGCGATGCGCAAGCGCTGCCAGAGCAGCCTTTACCAGACTGGTGGCGCAGCAGCACAGCAACCTGGCAGGACATCGCCTATGAGGAAGCGGGGCCACTTGGCTTTCTGTCCTTCGAGTTTTACAACGGCGCCATGTCAACCACCCAGTGTGATCGCCTGCGCTCGGCCCTGCGCTGGGCCAAACAACGTCCAACCAGGGTTCTGCTCCTCATGGGTGGCAGCGACTTTTGGTCTAACGGCATTCACCTCAACGTGATCGAAGCAGCCAGCCTGGACGGCGGCTCGGCCGCGGATGAGTCCTGGCGCAACATCAACGCCATCAACGATCTGGCGCTGGAGCTGATCAACACCGAACAGCAAATCACGGTGGCGGCGCTCGGCGGCAACGCCGGCGCTGGCGGCTGCTTTCTGGCGCGTGCCTGCGACCTGGTCTGGGCGCGCGAGGCGGTGCTGCTCAATCCGCACTACAAGAACATGGGCAACCTGTACGGCTCCGAATACTGGACTTACCTGCTGCCACGGCGCATTGGCAGCGACGCCGCGCAAGCCATCATGCGAGACCGCCAACCCATGACGGCGCGGCGTGCGCTGCAGGCCGGTTTCACCGACGCCTGTCTGGCTGGCGAACTGCCGGTGTTTCGTTTCGAGGTCGCTCAGCGGGCGGCCGCACTGGCCACCCAGAGCGAGTTGGCACAGCGCTTGGCCACCAAACGTGAATCACGCCAGCGTGACGAAGCCGTCAAGCCGCTGGCCGCCTACCGCGAGGAAGAACTGACACAGATGCGCCGCAACTTCTACGGCTTTGATCCGAGCTACCACATAGCGCGCCACCATTTTGTTCACAAATCCCCAGCCTCCTGGACGCCGCGCCATCTGGCACGGCACCGTGATCTGGGGTGGAGACTCCCATGACCCATCGCACGCCTTTGTCGGTTCTGGTGGTTGACGACGAACAGCGCTCGCTGGAAACACTGCGGCGTACGCTGGAAGACCACTTCACGATTTTCACCGCGCTGTCGGCGCAAGAAGGTCTGGCTTTGATGGAAGCCGAGTACATCCAGATCGTGCTGTCAGATCAGCGCATGCCGGGCTCGTCGGGCGTGGAGTTCCTGCGCAATGTCAGGGCACGCTGGCCGAATACGATGCGGCTGATTCTGTCAGGCCACACCGATGCCGAGGACATCATCGCCGGTGTCAATGATGCTGGCATCTGGCAGTACCTGCTCAAGCCCTGGCACCCGGACCAGTTGCTGCTGACACTGCAGAGCGCCGCCGAACTGTGGCGACTGCAGCAGGAGAACGAGCGGCTGACACTGGAATTGCGCTCCAGCCCGGAACATCTTTCGCAGCGGGTGGCCAATCTGCGCCTCAAGGTCAGAAGTCAATCCGGCTTTGACCGCCTGACACGCGCCGCCGACAGCCCGCTCAATGAGGTCTGCGCACTGGCCGAGAGAGTCGCCGCCCACGACCTGTCGGTACTCATCACGGGCGAGTCGGGCACCGGCAAGGAACTGCTGGCGCGCGCCATCCACTACGCCAGCACGCGCGCCGATCAGCCCTTCGTGGTGGAGAACTGCGGTGCCATGCCCGACACGCTGCTGGAAAGCGAACTCTTCGGCCACAAGCGCGGCGCCTTCACCGGCGCCACCGAATCACGCATCGGGCTTTTTCAACAGGCCGACGGCGGCACCCTGTTCCTCGACGAGATCGGCGAGACCTCGCCAGCCTTTCAGGTCAAGCTGCTGCGCGCGCTGCAGGAGGGCGAAATTCGCCCGGTTGGCAGTGCGCGCCCGGTGGCGGTGGATGTGCGGCTGATTGCCGCCACCAACCGCAATCTGGAGGCCGACGTGGCCAGCGGACGCTTTCGCGAAGACCTCTACTACCGCGTCGCCGGTATCACGCTCTATCTGCCGGCGCTGCGCGAGCGGCCACAGGACATCGCACCCATCGTGTCGCAGATGCTGGAACGCTCCGCTCTCAAAGGTCGAAAGATGTCGAGCGAAGCGATGAACTGTCTGCTCGGCCACACCTGGCCCGGCAATGTGCGCGAGTTGCAGAACGAGGTCGGGCGCGCACTGGCGCTCGGCGATGGCCCGCTGCTGGGCGCCGATCTGCTCTCGCCGCGACTGCACCAGCCCGGCCGTGCAAGTGCTGCCATGTCGGTCAAAACCGAGTCTGATTCCAGCCTGCTCAGGCACCAGCTTGAACGCCTCGAGGCGCAAGTTCTGCGCGAAGCCATGCTGCGCCACAAGGGTAACAAGACGCGCGTCGCCGAAGAACTGGGTCTGACCCGCGTCGGCTTGCGCATGAAACTGCTGCGGCTCGGACTGGAAAAGGACCGAACCCCGTTCTGATCCAGACGCACCCAAAAGAAAGCGCCCTGTCAACTGACAGGGCGCTGAGCTTGGGGGTTGGAGTGATCAGGCAGCGTAGGCTGGTGTGGCTTTCAGGAGTGCCGGAACTTCAATCTTCGCCATGGTGGCGGTGAGGGCTTCAACCGCGGTCCAGAGCAGCATGGCGATCCCGACGAAGGGGAAAGTCACCGCGTAGACCAAGCCGATGAAGGGGGCTGCGACGAACAGGGCCACATTCTTCACGAGGCGACCTGCATAAGCCAGCGCACCGGCGGCGACGAGAGCCTTGGTACCCGTGACCAGCAGCATGGCGATCCCGACGAAGGGCAGCAAGACTGCGTAGACCAGACCGATGAAAGGAGCTGCCAGGAAGAGCGCGACGTTCTTTGCTGTGTTTTCGTTTGCAACTGCTTCTGTGCGGGTGATGTTGGCGTTTGTCATGATTTTCTCCGGTTGGATTTGCGATTCAGATGTCTTTATCTACGCATAGCGCGTGCCAGGTTCTGACAAATCAGAAAAGCTGTTTTTAATCAACAGCTTGGAGAAGCCAAAGGCGCCAAAGTCAGTTTTTCCGGTGCGCCGGACCGCAGCCAAAGTACATGGGATTTGTACACCTTTCCCGGATCAAAACAAAAACATCAACAAAATCAATAACTTAGGAGCATTTCGGGTGAACGGCGTTTTCATACAGGGCGCTGCCGGCGCGATACGCCCATCCCGTAACAAATGCTAACCATTTATATTTTGGGATATTTTCCCGATTTACGCAAGTTGATGGATAATTTGCTTTCACGCTGCAACCTTTAACCTTCAAGGAGATACACCATGAATCCATTACGACACAAGCTGACGCAGAGTCTGACCATCGCCTTGCTCGCCACGCTGACCGCCTGCGGCGGCGGCGGTGGCAGTACGACGGGTGCAAGCGCCATCGTCAAAGGCGTTGCCGCCACCGGCTGGGCAATCGACAAAGGCCGCGTGACACTCGTCTGCGCGACGGCCAGCACAGCGCCAGTGAACACTGCCAGCGACGGCAGCTACAGTGTGGATGTCAGCAACATGACGCTGCCCTGCGTGGCTCGAGTGGACTACACCGACAGCACGGGCAAGCCGGCGCGGCTGCATTCTCTGGTCAGAAGCACTGGGACCGTCAACATCAACCCCGTCACCGACATGGTGGTCGCCGCTTTGAGCGCCACGGGCGCCGCGTCTGACGTCCAGGTCGCTGAAGTCAGGACCTACACAGAAGACCGCATCCGCACCGCCACCCAGATGGTCAAGACCGAATTGACAAGCAAAGGTGTGAGCACGGCCTTTCTGCCAGACGACGTCATAGGCAGCAAAATGACAGCCACATCGGGTTCAGGCAAAGGCGACGACTACGACACCGTGCTCGACAGGATGGCCGAGAAGACAAGTATCAAGGCCATCGAAAACGAACTCAAGACAGGCCACGAAGGCGGCAGTCTGAGCACCAGCACCGGTCAGCCCGGCAATGCAGCAGCGGGCAAAGCGCTGTACGAGGCATCCTGCCAAAGTTGCCACGGCGCGCGCATTGCTGATGCCAGCAACGCATCCAAAACGCTCAAGGCGATCCATGAGAATGAAGGGGGCATGGGCTATCTGGCCAGCACCATCACAGCCAGCGCTGCGGACAACATCGCCACCTACCTGGCCAGCGGCCTGAGCAGCAGCAGCGGCACCGCTGCTGCCACGCCCACGGCACTGACCACGCAGACAATCAGTTTCACGCCACCGGCGACGCAGACGCTGGGTGCAGCCGCACCGACGCTGACAGCATCAGCCAGTTCTGGTTTGCCGGTGACGATAAGCTCCTTGACGCCTGCCGTTTGCAATGTCAACGCGGGCAACTTGAAGCTATTGACCGCTGGCAACTGCACCCTGACTGCCAGCCAGCCGGGCAACGCAAGTTTTGCCGCCGCGACCGGCAAGACCATTACCTTTTCCATCATCGACCCCAGCGCCCCGGTCGTACCGCCCGTCGGAGTGATTCCAGTGGCAAGCAATGGCAAGACACTGTATGCCAGTCAATGCAGCAGCTGCCACGGCCCAGCCGCAGCAGGTGGCAGCAATGTACTGACTGGCGCCAACAGCGCGATCACGATTCTGTCGGCGATCAATCGCAATCTCGGTCGCATGGGTACTCTCTCCAGCCTGACGCAACAGAATCTGGCCGACATCGCCGCCTTTCTGGCGACGCCCAATATGTAGGTCCTACCGGCTGTTGGCTGAAGTTGCGCAAACGCGCTTCAGCCAGACGCCGTGCTTGCCGCGCCGCCTGAGTTTCCGTCTGGTAGTCAGCGCGCCGGCAGGGGCAAGCTGAGCATGAAACAGGCCCCGCCTTGCGGCAAATTTTCAACCGAGAGCGCGCCGCCGTGCTGCTCGACGATGCCATAGCTGATCGACAGCCCCAGACCGGTTCCCTTGCCAACACTCTTGGTGGTGAAGAAAGGGTCGAAGATGCGCGACAGGTGGTCCTGCGAGATACCCGGACCATTGTCGGCAAAGCGCAGATGCACGTTCCTCTGGTCACACTGCAGGCTGATATCGAGCTGCGGTGCCTGCTCACGCTCGGTGTTGGCGGCGTCGTAGGCATTCTGGATCAGGTTCATCATCACCTGCAGCAACTGACCGGCGTTGCCGGTGACGAAGCAGTTCGGGCTGCGGCTCCAGCGAATGTCAAAGCCCGGCGCCGTTCCCTTCCTGACCCACAGAATGGCGCGATCCACCACTGCATTGATTTCGACTTGCGTCACTTCCTCGTGCCCCGCGGTTGAAAAGCGCTTCAGGCCGTTGACGATGTCCGTCGTACGTTGCGCGCCTTCGAGTGTTCCCTCCATCAAGGACGGCAGATCCTTGAGCAGGCGGTCGATGCGCAGATCGGCACGCAAGGCCTGCATTTCGGGCGGCAGCTCAAGCTCATGCAGTGCTTCCAGATAGCGGCCCAGGCGCGTACCGTAGCGCTGCAGCACATGGACATTGCCCAGCACAAAGCTGATCGGGTTGTTGAGCTCATGCGCGACGCCCGCCACCAGTCGTCCCAAGGACGCCATCTTTTCCGAATGCAGCAATTGCTGCTGCGCCAGTTTGAGGGCGTCGTGCGCTTCGCGCAACTGGTGGTAGGCACGCTTGAGTTCGCCCAGCGGTCGCCCGACCAAGACCCGCCCCACCTGGCGACCGGCACTGTTGTGGCGCGGCGTACAGTTGAGGTCGACCGCCACCACCTGACCATCAGCGCCGCGCAGATTGATTTCCACCACGGTACCCTCGCGTGAAGCCGAGTGGTACATGGCGAGCCGCCAGCGCTGCACGCTCTGCTCGTCGGCGAGCAGGCTCAGCACCGGGCTGCCACGCAGCGCTTCCTCAGTCTGGCCCACCAGTTCGCACAGGGCCGCATTGGTCTCCTCGATCACACCTTCCTGGTTGCAGGCAATCAGCACATCGCTCATGGCCGAGAGCAGGCTGAAAATGAACTGCTGCGACTGCTCCAGTTGCGCGTTTTTTTCTTCCAGCTCCACCTCATCGCTGACCAGCTTGGAGTAGACCTCGTCCATTTTCTGGATCACATCGAGCCAGGTCGCCTCGTCCACCCCTTCGAGCTCGCCCAGGGGCAGATGCGGTAGTGGTGACGGGGGCGTGGTGGCCATGATGCGAATCAGATTATCAGTGCACGGTACAGACCATGCAAGGATCGAAAGAGCGCACGATGTGCTGCACGGCTACGCTCTGGCCGCGGCCTTCGCCGCTGTCGATCGCGGCACCGACCAGCGCAGCTTCGAGCGCGCCGGGCGTTCCTGCTGCGTCGCGCGGCGAGAAGTTCCAGCTGGTGGGCGCGACGATCTGGTAATGCGCGATGCGCCCATTTTCGATTTTCAGCCAGTGCCCGAGCGCGCCACGGGCCGCCTCCGACAAGCCGCTGCCTTGCGCCTGCGCCGGCATGGCCTGAACCTGGTGATAGGGCTCGCGTGGCTGCAGTGCCAGCAACCACTGCTCCATCAGCGGCAGGATGCGCGCAATTTCCAGCAACCGGGCCAGCACGCGGGTGTATACCGTGCCGCCGTGTGCCAGCACCAGCGCGCGGATCAGGCTCTGTCCGTCCACCAGTTGCCGCGCAATCGCGCCGGTTTCCATCACCTGACCGGCCAGTCGTGGTGCCTTGTTCCAGGTGTAGGCACCGGGCTTGTCAATTTCAGGTTCGGTTTGCCCCTGCATTGGATGCTGCGCCCTGCGGTCCACGCCCTCGGCCATCCAGGCGTAACGCAGGTCTTCGCTGATCTGCGAAGCATCGAGTGTCAAGCACCGCTGCAGCGACGCATCCCACACCCCCTGCGCCAGCGCGTGGCCGCTGCCCGGCTGCGCGTAGGCACCGTAGCTCAGGTAGCGAGCGGGCCCGGTTCCGAGCGTAGCCAGGCCGGTGTCGGCGGCGATGTCCATGAACAAAGCCATGTCGCTGCCAGCGGCGCGTGTATGCCAGGCCTGCAGCGCGGCCAGGCTGTCCAGCGCCGCCACCTCTTCCAGCGTCGTGCCAAACAGGGTCAACTCCAGAAAGGCCCGCATCTCGCGCAGGCGCGAGAGCAGGCGCACGCGCTCGGTCGACTCGATGGCACGCGAAGTACCGCCCGGAAGAATGGCGCCGGTATGCGGCCACTTGCCACCGAGCGCACCGAGCAGTTCCATCCAGCGGGCTCGTGCCGCCAGAGCAGCAGCGCTATTCAAGCTGGCGCCGGCAGCACTGCCCACCACCGCAGCAAAACGGCGCTGCGCCTGCCCAAACCAGCGCCGATTTGCATAGACTTCACGCGTGAAGTCGGGCATGAAAAAGACATAGAAATGCGTCAGGTGATCGGCCAGGTTTTCGCAGGCCAGCATCAGGTTGGTGGCGTGCATTCCATTGGCCGGCCCCGCCACACCCGACGCATCGGCCAGCGCTTTGGCGGCGGCCACCGATTGCGACACCGAGCAGATGCCACAGATGCGCGGTGCGATGGTCAGCGCGTCCACCGGATCGCGCCCGAGCAGCATGGTCTCAAAGCCACGGAACATGGGCGCCTTCACGCGTGCTTCGGTGACACGGCCCTCCTGCACTTCGAGCTGGACTTCGAGGTCGCCCTCGACGCGGTTGAAGGGTCCCAAAATTAAACGGCTCATGCTGCCCCCGCGCCTAGCGCAGCCCCGTCTTGCGCGACACCGGGGGCACCGCCACATGGTCGCTGTGCGAGTTCTTCTTGACGCGCTTGGGCGTGGCACTCTTGGACAGCGAAGTCAACGCCACAAACCAGGCCTTGGGCATATCGATCGGCAGGCCAATCGGAATGCCGGCCAGCTTGGGCGTCAGATGAAAAGCGTGACGAGGGCTCTGGAAGCCAGGTTCGGTGCAACTGATGCAGGCGTAGCCGGCACGGGTGCAAGAGCCGTAGCCGTTCCACAAGCGCGTATTGCAGTCGGCGTGCGCCTGCGTGCCCTTGCAACCCATGTTCTCCATGGTGCAGCCCAGGTCAGAGGGTTTGGCAGCACTGGCCTTGTATTCGTAGTACTCGTTGCGGGTGCAGCCGTGGTGTACCAACTCGTCGGCGTAAAAGCGGGGCCGGCCCAGCGGGTCCAGATCGCCCTCGCCCAGCAAGCCCGCCGAGAGCGCCATCAAGGTGTCGGTAACCCAGCCCGGATGCGTTGGACAACCGGCAATATTGATCACCGGCAGACCGCCACCGGCACGAAAGTCGGCGCCCAGCAAACCGCCGCGCCGCTCATCCTCAAACTGCAAGCCACAAGCATCCGCCGGGTTGCTGCCGGCTGCGGTGATGCCGCCCCAGGCAGCGCAACTGCCGACAGCGACGACGTGGGTCGCCACGGCAGAGAGCTTGCGCACCCACTCCATCATCGGCACACCGGTGCCAGAGAGTTCGTGAAAGCGACCGCTGCGGTGCGGGCCGCGCAGGATGGCGCCTTCAATGCACAGGGCATCGAGCCGCACGCGGCCAGCCAGACAATCCTGCAACAGATCGAGCAGGTCCTGCTCGCCTGCGAGCGACAGCGCCGGATGCCATAGCATCTGAATGCCATTGCCGCGCAGCAGTTCCGGAAAATTGACGGTATCGGCGCACAGCATCGACATGCTGCAACCGCCGCAGCCACCGGCCTGCAACCACAGCACATTGAGCGTCATCCTGCCTCCAGCTTCATGAGTTCCGGCCCTTTCCGTTCACCGCAGTCTATACCGTGCAAAGCACGCAGGGGTCGTAGGCCGCAGCCAGGGTGCGTGCTGTGCTGAGGGCATCGGCCGGCAAGGCGGCCACGGCACATGCCAGCGCGCCCTGCGGATGAAAGTTCCATTCGGTCGGCGCCAGCACGCGGTAATCCTGCAGCGCACCCTCTGCATCAAGCTGCACCCAGTGCAGCAGCAGGCCGCGCGCCATCTCGCACCAGGCCAAGGCCTGACCATCCGCCAGAGGCAGGGCGCCGCTTGCCAGCACAGGCGGCCCGCCCTGCGCAACCCCCTGCGGATCGACTGCGGCCAGTTCCACCAGTTCCAGCCAGCGCGCGCTCATCCGCGTCCAGGCAGTGTGCGCAGTCTGCTGCTGCCGATGCCGCAGCCGTGTCCAGGCGCCGGTCTCGGCAGGCTGACCCAGCCAGCGCGGGTGTTGCGCAAAGTCGGTGTCCTGCGCCAGCGCGTGCCCGAGCTGGCGCAGCCCTTCCTCCTGGCGCGCCGCGTCATCGTCGAGCACATCGAGCGCTCGCAGCGTCGGTCGCAGGGAATGCGCCAGCGGATGCCACGCCGACAAGCAGCGTGCGGGCCACAAGCTTGCGCCCTGCGCCTGGCACCACTGCGCCAGCGCATCGGGCTCGCGACTGTCCTGCAGCCACGACAGCGCGTCCTGCTTGAGCACTGCCGTTTCCAGCCAGTTGCGCAAGGCGCCCAAAGTCTGCCATGCAACATCGTCGTCCGTGACGGGTCGAGCCGAGGCCAGCGGCAAAGGGCAGCCGCGCAACCAGTCCATGCGCTGTGCCTCAGGCCCCAGTTCTGATAAGCGCTGCGGCCAATCGAGCGCGATGCTGCGCAAATGATCCCGTGCCGTCTCCAGGTACAGCAGCGCGGCGGCCGGCCGCTGTGGTGCTGCCTGCGGCGACTGCGCTGCAGCCAGCGCCAGCTCAGCGCAGCGCCGGTGTGCGTGGGCACAGAGCGTGAAGACACTGCTCAGCGTGCGCCCTACCTGCTCGCCACGCTGCCCCTGCAGCAAGCGACCCAGCCGGCCAGCACCAAGCACCGGACGCTGGCCGACGATACCGGGCGAAGTGCCGGGCTGCAATTGGTATTGCCCGCTCAAGGTATCCCAGGGTTTGGTGGTTTGCATGCAGGGCAGTTTACCCACAGCGCCGGGCTGCTGCGCGTGCGGGTGCAGTGCGAACTGTGCACGGGCTTTTGGAAATTGGTGGTCCAGGTTCTTTACCTGGTTGTCAGGAAAAACAAACGTCGCCAGCAGGAATTCACGCAGCCGCATAAGATCCCGCACTCGATTCCAGGGTGAACCGAAAAACTACTCAAAGGAACAGATTCATGACACGATTGACCGCCAAAGACTTTCAGCCTGAAGTCCTCCAGTTATTTGATCGCTACGTACATGGTGACATCAGCCGTCGAGGATTTTTGGACAGCGCAGTCACCCTGGCCGGGTCTGCTGCGGCAGCGGCTGGATTGCTCGCAGCACTGAACCCACAATTCGCGATAGCCCAGCAGGTAGCGCCAGGCGACGCACGTCTGCAAACCCGCTACCAGGCCTTTGACTCCCCACAAGGAAATGGGACAGTGCGCGGCTACCTGGCCAAGCCAGCTGGCGTCAGCGGGAAACTGCCAACAGTGCTGGTCATCCACGAAAACCGGGGGTTGAACCCGCATATCGAAGACATTACCCGCCGCTTGGCACTTGATGGATTTCTGGCCTTTGCGCCCGACGCCCTCTACTCCGTGGGTGGCTACCCAGGCGATGAAGACAAGGCGCGTGAACTCTTTTCAAAGCTGGATGCGACCAAGACTCTAAACGACTTCCTCGCCGCCGCCCGTGCGCTGCTCGCTTTCCCGGAGAGCAGCGCAAGAGTGGGAGCAGTCGGCTTTTGCTATGGTGGTGGTGTTGTGAACATCTTGGCCACCCAGGTCCCTGAGCTGGCCGCTGGTGTTGCGTTCTATGGCGGACAGCCGCCCTTACAGGACGTGCCAAGAATCAAGGCCCCCTTGTTGCTTCACTATGCTGGTGTCGATGAGCGGATTAACGCCGGATGGCCAAAATTTGAGGCTGCACTCAAGGCTGCAGAAACTCGGTATGACGCTTTCATTTATGCCGGCGTGCAGCACGGATTCAACAATGACACTACGCCGCGCTTCGATGCGCAAGCAGCCAAGCTTGCCTGGCTGCGCACGACGACCTTTCTCAAGAAGAACTTGGCATAGCTGCGCACCAGCAACTCCGCATTGTCTTCAATGCAAGCAGGTAGCCACTCTGAAGCGTTCCGTAAAGCCATGAACAGCAGAAAGTGAAAGCCGAATAATCCATAAATGCCAACCAACAGCGTTGGCAGGGGAACCCGCCACAGCGCGAAGCGGAATCTGGACAGCGGCAGTGCGATGAGGCTGCCAACGCGCCCCATAAGGCAATCGCTGCGAGCGCAAGTAGGTCGGCTTTCATCGCTGGGAAGAAGGTTTGACCATAGGCAGATTGTCGCCCACGGCCAAACTCAGGGGAAGCACTTCGCACGCAATGACAGCTGTCTCTCAGAGTCGGGGGCAATGTTCCGGTTAAGCCGTGTTGTTGGCTCGCATTCTTCACCAAGTCGGCTGTAGCGATTGATGTAGAAACCTGACCAAGGTGGACTTGCTGAGCGACCGTGCGGAACCACCACTGAGCAAGGAACAGCTCATCGCGGTTGTCCGTTGAAAACGGTTTGAACAAAAGGCCTGGCACCGAGCGCATAACTGAGTTGCGCCGGGTGCTGAAGATCCCACAAGACAAAGTCGGCTCTCATGCCTGCGGCCAGTACGCCGCGATCCCGCAGGCCAAGCGCCTGCGCCGCGTGCCGCGTGACACCTGTGAGCGCTTCTTCTGGCGTCAATCGAAACAAGGTGCAGGCCATGTTGAGCATCAAGAGCAGTGAGCTGCAGGGCGAGGTGCCGGGATTACAGTCGGTGGAAACCGCCATCGGCACGCGATGCTGGCGCAACAGGTCCACCGGCGGCATCCGGCTCTCACGCAAAAAATAGAAAGCGCCGGGCAGCAGCACGGCAACAGTTCCCGCCGCTGCCATGGCCGCTGCGCCCTCATCCGAGAGCCACTCCAGGTGGTCACAACTGATGGCGCCGAAGCTTGCCGCCAGTTGCGCGCCGCCGCTGTCACTGAGTTGTTCCGCGTGCAGTTTCACTGGCAGATTCAAACGACGTGCCTGCGCAAAAAGACGCGCCACCTGCGCCGGGTTGAACGCGATACGTTCGCAAAATGCGTCCACCGCGTCGACCAGACCCTCTGCGTGCAAAAGTGGCAAGATGCGCAGCACCTCGTCCATGTAGGCGTCGGTTCGTCCGGCAAACTCCGGTGGCACGGCGTGGGCGCCCAGGAACGTGGTGCGCACGTCCACGCCATGCATTTCCCCAAGCAACCGGGCAACCTGCAGTGTTTTGCGTTCGTGCAGCAGCGCCAGCCCATAGCCGGATTTGATCTCCAGCGTCGTCACCCCTTCGGCCAGCAGCGCCAACAAGCGTCTCTGACTTTGCTGCAACAGCTCATCGGGTGTCGCGTTGCGGGTCGCCTGCACGGTCGAGGCAATGCCGCCGCCCTGGCGTGCAATGTCTTCATATGACGCGCCCTTTAAACGCAGTTCAAATTCGAGCGCACGATCGCCGCCATAAACCAGATGGGTGTGACAATCAATCAAGCCCGGGGTGATCAAGGCGCCGTGCGCGTCATGGACCACGTCACAGCGCTGCTGCAAAGTGCTTGGCAAGCCACTGCGTGGCCCAACCCATTGCAACTGGCCTGCGTCCACCACCATGGCCGCGTCTTCGATCAGACCGTAGGCTTGCGCGGCATCGGCCTGCATCGTCGCGACACGGCAATTGGTCCACAGTTGCAGGCTCATCGAATGATCTCCATCCATAAAGCGTTGCTGGTACTGATCTCAAGCTCGACGCCGGCGGGCAAGCTCTGCCAGATCAAGCTGCGTGCCGGCACTGGCACGGATTCCTGCTGGCAGCGTACACGTGTTTCGCCATCGATCGAATAGACGGCGATGAAGCTGGGGCGGCTGGTCAGGAACCGAAGGTCTGCGCTGACGCGACTCATCTGTGCCGTCGTCTGTTGTTGGCGAATCATCAGATTGAAATCCTGCGTTGCACCCGAGAGCAACTGGCATTGCGTCGCACTGGCACCATCAAAGCAAAAGGGCGCGCTGGCGCTGGTCAGCGTGTGTTCGGACTCGTCCACCTGCAGCCTGACGCCAGCGCCCTGGAGTACTGCAAACCACCTTTGCACGCCCTCGAAGCGCGAGAATGGGCCGCTGGCCGCCACTTCCGCCACGGACATGCGCCAAATCCAGTCGTCGGCGCTGGGCCATGCGAGCAATTCCCGGGTCTCGCCGCCGCCATTGCGCCAGCGGCTGGCGCTCACGTCTGCCAGTTCAATCCGTTGCCAACTCATAGTTGAAAGTTCCCGTTGAAGCTATAGCGCATGCCGGGATAAACCAGCCGCGCCAGACTCGCCACATGCGGACCGCTAACCGTGCTGCGTGTCATGACGAGGCAGGGCTCGCCCCTTTTGATGCCCAGGCACTTGGCCTCTTGCGCGCTGGCAAGTGCCGCCTCGATGGAGTAGCTGGCTTCGGTCAATGGTGCATGCTCCAGCAGGTAATGGGTTGGCGTGCCGACAGTGAAGTCCACACTCAGATAGTGCGGCGCCGAAGCCGGGTTCACATGCCGGTCCTCCAATTGGATCGCCACGCCGTCTTCATAGTGAACGAGAACCGAATGAAACAGCTTGGCACCGGTGCGCAGCTTGAACACCTGCGCCAGCGCAGCATCGGCAGGTGTCGCCTCTACCGTCAACACCGTGGTGCTGTGGCTGTGGCCACGCTCAAGAATCTCGTCATGAATGTCACGAATCGCCAGGGTGCTGGAAATGCGGTGCAGTTGCGCCACCACCGTTCCGGACCCCTGGGTCCGGCTCACCACACCCTCGACCGCCAGTTCCTTCATCGCGCGGTTGACCGTCATGCGACAAATGCCAAACTGCTGCTGCAGTGCAGATTCGCTGGGTACGACATCACCCGGACGCCAGACACCCAGGTTGATTTGAGCCTTGACGAAGGCTTTGACCTGCTCGTAGGCAGGCAACTTGGCTGGTGTCATGGTGCGCGATGGGTTCAGCGTGGAAAGAATGAGCTTATCAGGGTTTTCCCGCTATAGTATAAGTTGTATAGACAACTAAACTATCCAGACAAACCCTTAACTGCGATGGATGGCTGCCATGTCCGCTCTCTCAAAATCACTTTTCACCGACAGCAAGGCACGCCCGGTGCGCGCGCCGCGCGGCTCCACGCTGACCTGCGCCAACTGGCAGATCGAAGCGGCCTACCGCATGATTCAAAACAACCTTGATCCGGAAGTTGCGGAGAACCCTGATCAGCTCGTGGTGTATGGCGGCATCGGCAAGGCGGCACGCAACTGGGCGTGCTTCGACGGCATTCTGGACAGCCTGCGCAAGCTCAAGGAAGACGAGACGCTGCTGGTGCAGTCGGGCAAACCGGTTGGCGTGTTTCGTACGCACACCGGTGCACCGCGCGTGCTGATCGCGAACTCCAACCTGGTTCCCAAGTGGGCTACCTGGGAGCACTTCAACGCGCTGGATCGCGCCGGCTTGATGATGTACGGTCAGATGACGGCGGGTAGCTGGATTTACATCGGTTCGCAAGGCATTGTGCAAGGCACCTACGAGACCTTTGTTGAAGCCGGGCGCCAGCACTACGCGGGCAGTCTGGCCGGACGCTGGGTGTTGACGGCGGGGCTTGGTGGCATGGGCGGAGCGCAACCACTGGCCGCCACGTTCGCCGGCGCCTGCTCACTCAATATCGAGTGCCAGCAAAGCTCGATCGATTTTCGTCTGCGCACGCGCTATCTGGACAAGCAGGCCGCCAATCTGGACGAGGCCCTGGCCTTGCTTGCACACCACAGCAGCCGCAAGGAGGCGGTGTCAATCGGCCTGTGCGCCAATGCGGCAGACGTGGTGCCGGAACTGGCTCGGCGCGCCAAGGCCGGGGGCGTTCGCCCGGACATCGTGACCGACCAGACTTCGGCACATGACATCATCCACGGCTATTTGCCATCGGGCTGGAGCGTCGAACGCTGGCGTCAGGCGCAGGCTGATCCGGCCCAGCACGCAGAGTTGACGCAGGCAGCCGGCCAGTCTTGCGCGCGCCATGTCGAGGCCATGCTCGAATTCCACCACATGGGCATCCCCACGGTGGACTACGGCAACAATCTGCGCCAGGTCGCCAAGGACTACGGCGTTGCCAACGCCTTTGATTACCCCGGCTTTGTGCCGGCCTATGTGCGCCCCTTGTTTTGCCGCGGCGTCGGACCGTTTCGCTGGGTGGCCCTCAGCGGCGACCCTGAGGACATCTACAAAACCGATGCGAAGATGAAGGAGCTGTTCCCGGACCATGCAGGCCTGCACCGCTGGCTCGACATGGCCCAGCAGCGCATCAGCTTCCAGGGCCTGCCGGCGCGCATCTGCTGGATCGGCCTGGGTGAGCGTCATCTGGCGGGACTCGCTTTCAACGAAATGGTGCGCAGTGGCGAACTCAAGGGTCCGATCGTGATAGGCCGCGATCACCTCGACAGTGGCTCGGTCGCTTCGCCGAATCGTGAAACCGAGGCCATGAAGGACGGCAGCGATGCCGTGAGTGACTGGCCGCTACTCAATGCTTTGCTCAACACCGCCAGCGGCGCCACCTGGGTCAGCCTACACCATGGTGGCGGCGTCGGCATGGGTTATTCGCAGCATGCGGGTGTGGTCATTGTGTGCGATGGCACGCCAGAGGCGGCCCAGCGCGTGGAGCGCGTGCTTTGGAACGACCCGGCGACCGGCGTCATGCGCCACGCCGACGCCGGTTATGACATTGCCGAGCAATGCGCGCAGGAACACGGCCTGAACCTGCCGATGAAAGGCCTCTGACATGGCGCGCACCCTGTGCCTTGAACCCGGCCAGATCACGCTGGAGCAGCTCCAGACGATTCACGGCGACCTTATCCAGCTCAGCATTCCAGACGCGTCACGCGATGCGATCCGCGCCAGCCAGCGCGTGGTGCAGAGCGCTGCAGATGGCGATGTGCCGGTCTACGGCATCAACACCGGCTTTGGCAAACTCGCTAACCAGCGCATCAGCAAGGCTCAACTGGAAACGCTGCAGCTCAACCTGATCCGCTCACACAGCGTGGGCGTGGGTGAGCCTTTGGCACCCGAAATCATGCGGCTTATGTTGGCGCTCAAAGCGGCCAGCCTGGCGCGCGGCTACTCCGGCGTGCGTGAAGTGGTCATCGATACCCTGCTGGCGGTGCACAACGCGGGTTTGGTTCCCTATGTGCCGTCGCAGGGGTCGGTCGGCGCCTCGGGTGACCTGGCACCCCTGGCCCACATGACGCTGGCCCTGATCGGCGAAGGCGACATGCTGCAGGACGGCAAGCGCGTGCCGTCCGGACTTGCGCTCGAGCGGGCCGGCATTGCGCCACTCAAGCTCGGCGCCAAAGAGGGTCTGGCCCTGATCAACGGCACACAGACCTCAACCGCCCTGGCCCTGCACGCCTTGCTCAGTTTCGAGCCGGTTCTGGAGGCTGCCCTGGTGATTGGCGCCCTGACGATTGACGCAGCGCGTGGCAGCGATGGTCCGTTTGACCCACGTATCCACGCCCTGCGCGGTCAGCCCGGCCAAATCGACGCCGCCCGCTATTACCGTGAACTGCTCAAGGGCAGTGCCATCCGCAATTCGCATCGCGACGGTGATGACCGTGTGCAGGACCCCTACTGCTTGCGCTGTCAGCCGCAAGTGGTGGGCGCCTGTCTTGACCAGTTGCGCCATGGCGCCTTGGTCTTGGTCCGCGAAGCCAATGCCGTAACCGACAACCCGCTCGTTTTTGCGCAGGACGGCGCCATGCTGTCGGGCGGAAATTTCCATGCCGAGCCGGTCGCCCTGGCCGCTGATGGCATGGCCTTGGCCATCGCCGAAGTGGGCGCCATTGCCGAACGCCGCATTGCCATGCTGATCGATAGCAGCGTGTCACGACTGCCGCCCTTTCTGACCGCAGACGCGGGCTTGAACAGCGGCTTCATGATTGCCCACGTCACCGCGGCAGCGCTGGCATCCGAGAACAAGTCGCTCGCCCATCCGGCGAGTGTGGACAGTCTGCCCACCAGCGCCAACCAGGAAGACCATGTCTCGATGGCCACCTTCGCCGCGCGGCGCCTGCAGGCCATGATCAGCAACACAGCCAACATCCTGGCCATCGAACTGCTGGCCGCCGCCCAAGGCATCGAGTTCCTGCGCCCGCTGACGAGTTCAGCGGCGCTCGAGCAGGTGCTGGCCTTGCTGCGCCAGCAGGTGCCTGCTATGGAGCAAGACCGCTATCTGGCACCCGACATCGAACACGCCAGCACCCTGGTGCGAAGCGGTTCGCTGTCGAAAATCTTTCGTACCTTGCCCGACTTGCCAACGCTCTGGCTGCAAACCTAGCTTGACAGGAAGACCCTCACGGCGGCCTGTGTTGGCTTCTACTGCAGTGATGTCGAGAAAAAAGAGACCTCTATTCCCATTTAATGGGAATAGACCGTTGAGGTTTGACAAAATGCCTGGATACTGCGCCCATGTCAACCCGTGAACCCGTCCTCGTTGCCAGCACGGACCGCGTGCTCCAGGTTCTGGCCGTTTTAGCCCAGCAAGGCAGGGTCCTGAGCGCACAGGATTTGATGACGCACACGGGGCTGCCGCGCAGCACACTGTACCGCCAGCTCGCCCGCTTGAAGCACTGGGGCTTTGTGCTCGAAAGCGAGGGCGGCTATGCACCCGGGCCGCTGAGTCTGCAACTCGCCCTGGGGTTTGACCTCTCTTCTCATCTGGTGCGACTGGCACACCCCGGTATGGTCGCCCTGGCGCGCCAGTCGCACGAAAGCGTCGGGCTGATCGTTGCCGTGAATGACAGTGCCGTTTGTCTTGACATGGTCGAGAGTGAACTGTCGTTGCGCTGCTCGTTTGAGAAAGGCCGCAGCGTGCCACTGCGTGCCGGAGCATCGGCTAAATGCCTGCTGGCCTACCTGCCCGAAGCGCACCATAACGCGCTGCTTCAACTACGGTATGCGCACGCCGACGCTCGCAAAGTCGCTGGGGATGAACGCGCGGCCATTCGCAAGGCTGGCTACGCCATGAGTGCCGGCGAGGTCGATGCTGGCGTCTGGGGTGTCAGCGTGCCACTCTTTGGTGTCGCACGGCAGGCCGTCGGCGCCTTGACGTTGATGGCGCCCATCATGCGCGCCCAGGGCCAGGAATCTGCGCTAACCGATATGGCCGTGGTGGCCGCGGCACGCATTTCACGTGGGCTTTCGTAGCCCGTTTGCTTCACTTTTCAAATTTCTACAAACCACTGGAGACCACCATGAACTTTCGCCGCCACGTCCTGCTTGCCGCCCTCTCTACCCTGGCCTTTGGCAGCAGCCTTGTGCACGCCCAGACTGATGTTCTGCGCGTCGGCACCGATGCCACCTTCCCACCGATGGAATTCGTCGACAACGGGAAGCGAACCGGCTTCGACATTGAGTTGACCGAGGCGCTGGCCAAATCCATGGGCAAACAGGTCGAGTGGGTGGACATTGATTTCAAAGGTCTGATTCCGGGTCTGATCTCCAAGCGTTTTGACATCGCCGTGTCTGCAATCTACATCACGGACGAGCGCAAGAAGGTGGTTGACTTCTCGGATTCGTACTATGCGGGCGGTCTGGTGGTCATGGTCAAGGACAACAACACAGCCATCAAGAAGCTCGCGGACATCGACGGCAAAAAGGTGTCGGTGCAGGTGGGAACCAAATCGGTGGGTTACCTTACCGAGAAGTTCCCCAAGGTGCAGCGTGTGGAAGTTGAAAAAAATCAGGAGATGTTTAACCTGGTCGATATCGGGCGTGCCGACGCCGCCGTTACCGGCAAGCCGGCCGCGTACCAGTATGTGCGCACACGCCCGGGCCTGCGTGTGTTGGATGATCAACTGACTGTTGAGGAGTACGGCATGGCCTTGCGAAAGGACTCACCCGACCTCACCAAGGCACTGAACGCGGCGCTCGCAAGACTCAAGGCCGACGGAACCTACGCTGCCATCGTGAAGAAGTGGTTTAGCGGATCCAAGTAAGGCGACACAAGCCGCTGCCAGTCATGGAACTCGATTTTTCCCCAGTCTGGACGGGCTGGACCCAGCTTCTGGAAGGCGCACTGATAACGGTGGAGATTACCTCCGTTTCACTGCTGCTGGGCTGCGCGCTGGGCCTGCTGGCTGGCATTGGCCGCTTGAATCCAGCGCGTCGCCTGATTTACGGCGTGTGCACGGCTTACGTGGCCGCAGTACGCGGTACGCCCCTGCTGGTGCAGCTGTTCATTCTGTTCTTTGGCCTACCCCAGTTCGGCATACTCCTGCCGGCCTTCCTGTGCGGGGTGCTGGGCCTGGGCGTTTACTCAGGCGCCTACGTGTCAGAGATCGTGCGGGGTGCCATCCAGTCCATCGACCGAGGCCAGATGGAGGCGGCTCGCTCGATTGGTCTGTCTTCGTCGCAGGCCATGCAGAGTGTGATCCTGCCCCAAGCGGTTGTGCGAATGATTCCTCCCTTGGGCAACGAGTTCATCGCGCTCATCAAGAACTCGGCACTGGTGTCGCTGTTGACCATCCACGACCTGATGCATGAAGGTCAGAAGATCATCAGCGTATCCTACCGCTCACTGGAGGTCTACCTGGCCATCGCAGTGCTGTACTTTGTGCTGACGGGAATCACCACGCTGGCCTTGCGAAAACTAGAGCGACACCTGAAGGCAGGAGGGATGGTGCAATGACAAGCACACCAGCAGATAGCGCCGCCATCATCAGCATCCGTGGCCTGCGCAAATCATTTGGCGAACATGTAGTACTCAATGGCATCGACTTCGATGTCATACCCAAACAGGTGATCGTCGTAATTGGACCAAGTGGCTCGGGCAAAAGCACTTTCTTGCGCTGCTGCAATGGACTTGAGCAAGCCGAGGGTGGGCGTGTGGACATCTGTGGCCGTACGCTGGTGAACGAAGGGTGCATGCTGCCCGACGCCGATCTGAACGCGCTGCGCGAGGAAGTCGGTATGGTATTTCAGTCCTTCAACCTGTTCCCTCATTTGTCAGTTCGCGACAACATTACGCTGGGCCCCCGCAAATTGCGCGGTCTGAGTCGTGCGCAGGCGCAGATCGAGGCTGATGTCTTGCTGCAAAAGGTGGGGTTGACCCAGAAGGCCGACGCCATGCCAGCGAGCCTGTCAGGCGGGCAGAAACAGCGTGTGGCGATTGCCCGGGCACTGGCCATGAAACCGCGCGTGATGTTGTTCGATGAGCCCACTTCCGCGCTTGATCCCGAACTGGTTGGGGAAGTGCTTCAAGTCATGAAATTGCTGGCAAGCGAAGGCATGACGATGATGGTAGTTACCCACGAAATGGACTTTGCCAAAGAGGTGGCTGACGTGGTGGTGGTCATGGACGGCGGCATCATCATCGAAGCCGGTCCGCCTGAGACCATCTTCACCAACCCCACGCAGGAGCGCACCCGGGGCTTTCTGCAAGCGGTGCTGTCACGGACTTGATTTTGGCGGTTCGGATCAAGGCTCTGCACCCATGAATACGACCCGTTATTTCGCCGAGCATGCACTTGTGCCAACGGGGTGGGCGCACAACGTGCTCCTTCAATGGGATGCTGCGGGCCGATTATTGGCCGTAAGCCCGAACAGTGTGCGGCCCCCCGGTGTTGATCAAGCGGGAGGGCCCCTTCTGCCTGGCATGCCAAACTTGCACTCGCATGCGTTCCAGCGCGCCTTTGCTGGCCTGACCGAATACCGTGGTGAAGCGCAAGACAGCTTCTGGAGCTGGCGGGCGCTCATGTATCGCTTTGCCGCAGTTATCACGCCAGAACAGCTCGAAGACATAGCCACCGGGCTTTACGTGGCGATGCTGGAAGGCGGCTATACCAGCGTCTGCGAGTTCCACTACCTGCATCACGACCGCGACGGGCGCGTCTATGCCGACGACGCCACGCTGTCTCAATCCATTCTTCGTGCTGCGGCGCGCGCCGGGATCGGCCTGACCCTGCTGCCTGTGCTTTACCAGACCAGCGGTTTTGGCGCTACGCCACCAGACAATGGTCAGCGACGATTTATTCACAGTACTGATTCGATGCTGCGCCTGCTCGATCGGCTGCGGCCAGAATGCGATGCGCAGGGCGCGCGCCTGGGGCTGGCCCCGCATTCGCTGCGGGCGGTACCACCCGACAGCTTGAGCGAGGTGCTGTGTGGGTTGAATGCGCTGGACTCCAGCGCGCCTATCCATATCCATATAGCCGAGCAAACCGCTGAGGTCGATGCCTGCCTTGCCTGGAGTGGCCTGAGACCGGTGGACTGGCTGCTGGACCATGTGCCGGTTGATGAACGGTGGTGCCTGGTGCACGCGACCCACATGTCAGCCTCCGAAAGCGCCCGCGCGGCGCACAGCGGTGCGGTCGCCGGCCTTTGCCCCAGCACCGAAGCCAATCTTGGTGACGGCATTTTCGATACCTCTGCCTGGCGCTTCGCTGGTGGTCGCTGGGGCGTTGGCTCAGACAGCCATGCCTGTGTGAACGCTGCCGAGGAACTGATGCTGCTGGAATACAGCCAGCGCCTTCACACGCGCCAGCGAAATGTGATTGCCAGTGCTGCTCACCCCTATGTCGCGACCGCCATGACGCTGGAGGCCGTGATCGGTGGGGCGCAAGCCAGCGGTCGCCAGGTGGCTGGTCTGGCGGTGGGTCAACAGGCCAACTGGCTTGTCCTGGATGCGAGCCACCCCTTGCTGGAAGGTCTGCCTTCGCCCGACGCCATGCTGTCTGCCCATGTGTTCGCCAGCAACCGCCAGTCGGCTATCGCTGATGTATGGGTTGCTGGGCGCCGGCAGGTCCAAGCAGGGCAGCACCATTTGCACGCGCCAGCTCAGCAGGCCTTTGTGCGGGCGCGCCGTGCCCTCGCGCAGATGCCCGACCACTGACCTTGCAGGATTTTTTTGGACCCACCTTTCATGACCGACACCACACCGCCTCCGTTTTTGTTTTACGAAGGGACACTGCCGCTACTCCTGTCGATCCCGCACATGGGCACACATGTGCCACCTGGCATTGCCGAGCGCCTGACCGACGACGCCCGGCGTGTGCCAGACACCGATTGGCACCTGGATCGGCTCTACGCGTTTGCGCGCGAAATGGGGGCTTCGGTGCTGCAAGCCACGCATTCGCGCTACGTTGTGGACCTCAACCGTCCCCCCGACAACGCCAGCCTCTATCCTGGGCAAACGACGACCAGCCTTTGCCCGGTGGACACCTTTGATGGCACGCCGGTCTATCGGCCAGGGAAAAATCCGGATGACGCCGAAGTTGCGCTGCGACTCGACACTTGGTGGCGCCCCTATCACCAGCAGTTGCGCAACGAAATCGAGCGCATCAAGGCACGCCACGGCGTCGCCGTTCTATGGGACGCGCATTCGATACGCTCGGTGCTCCCGCGCTTCTTCGACGGCAAGCTGCCCGACCTGAACCTGGGCACAGCCAATGGTGCGAGCTGCGCCACCGAGTTGGCCGTGCGATTGCTGGAGCTCGCCACTGCGACGCCCGATCACACCGCCATACTGAATGGTCGCTATACGGGCGGGTACATCACTCGCCATTACGGTCAGCCTGAGGCCGCGGTCCATGCCGTGCAGTTGGAAATGACGCAGTGCAGCTACATGCAGGAGCAGTGGCCATTCGAGTACCGAGCTCACAAGGCGGCCGTCATCCAGCCGTGCCTGCGACAAATGTTGGAGGCCGCAACTTCCTTTGCCAAATCCGTACGCTGAGCTCTTGCAGATCAAAAAGGAGGCGTGGACAAAGTGATGTTAGCGAAAAACGCGAGCAACGGCGCACTGTACTCATCAAGCCACGAATGCACGTCGACGTTGCGGGAGCCTCCGTCGAGCATGAACGGCACCTCTTGCGGGTAGCCGCGAGCGAGCAACTGCGCACGCACTTTTGCCACACAGGAGCGATCGTTGACGCCATCTTGTGCATGGTGAAACTGGCGAAATGTTGGCTTTGTTGCGCTCGGTGCGCCGTCCCATGTCTTTTCATTGGGATAGCTACTGGCTTCGCAGGCACCCGGTTCGACAATCTGGCGCCGAGTTTCGTTATCGAAGCCTGCTCCGGCGACATTGACGCGATCTCCGGGTCGCCGCGTGCAATCGCGGAACCATCCGTAGGGATCTCCACTTGAGACCGGAGCGAAGGCTGTGACGAGTTCGGGAAAGCGGCTGGCTACACGCACTGTCATGTAGCCGCCTGATGAGTGGCCTGTCACAAAGACCTCAGTGCGACCACCCGAAGGTCGCTTGGCAGGGATGACCCGTCGCAGGAGGTCCTCAATGAAGGGCAGATCGAGGTTGGTACGATCCCTTACTTCATCATCCCAGACCTTGCCGCAGATACGTCCGTCGTTGTCACGAACCTGGTCCGAAGAGTCGATGAGGAAGACCGCGAAACCCTGCGTCAGCGCCATTTCCGTGAAGCGCACCTGCGCTGCGATGGCAGCAGCGTTGGCGACACAAAAGTTGGTGTGCGAACCGCCGCCTCCATGCAGGATGAGCAGCGCACCGCGGGTCCACGCTGCTGGTGCCTTCCACAACACAAGGCGCTGCAGACCGGCCGCCGTCACTACCTCACGCGCCCATCCCGCACTTTGACACTGCAGTTCCTGCGTCGTTGGATCGGGCGCTGCGCCCAGACCTGAGGACGCGGCCGTAGTTCCGCCACCCCCGCAGGCGCAAAGCACAAGCCCGCAGACAAACCACTGCAACTTGGCGGACCAGAAATCTATCCTCATCGCTCTTTTCCTCTGGACGGATTGGGAATGCGCGCGAAGTGTATCGGCGTGGTCAGGCAGCACCCTTTGCACTTCGAACCTGCCCGAATTGGTAAATGAGTTCATGCGCAGGCGGCGGGTTGTCAATCTTGTGACCTGAGTCGGATGCTATCTCATCCGCACCGTGCAAGAGTTACCAGGCTATGTGCAGGTGGTTGGCGATCACCTGAGGCCGCTTAATACAAAGGAGATCGCAAGGGCAGTTGCCAATGCGCCCAAGGAACGACCATTGCCTTTGCTGGAGGCCCGCACGGATTTGCCGGTGCCGGCGGTCATCGTGAAGAAACGCCGTATTGCGGCGATGCCTTAGACGACGTAGACGATGTGGCCGCGCTAGGCAATAAGGGTCATTCCTGCGTGTTTAGCCGCGCCGCTATCAAAGGTCATGGTGCCGGTGCAGCCGGCGCCGGCTGCGGTGCGCTCAATCAGGCAATCCGCAAAGTCCGACTTGCCGTCAGCAAAGACCCTGAGTGCCCGCATCACCTGGTCAGCTCGATCGACCAGGATTTGTTTGGTGCGCAACAACGCTTCCAGTGCCTGCTTCACCTGCAGATTGCTCAGGGCGTAGCAGGACGTCAGAACCCAATACAGCTCGATCACTGAAACTATGCTCACGAAGCCTGGACTGTCACCATCGAGCGATTCGATGAGCTTGGTCGCCTTAGCCGATTGCTTGGGATCGTCCTGCATGATGTAGCGCACCAGGACGTTTGTGTCGAGACCGATCATCGTGCAGCCGCCCCGCGCTGAGCGATTGCCGCATTCATCGCCTCGATCGAGACGATCTTCTTGGTGGGACCGAACATGCCCTTCAGCTCGGTCACCTCGCGAGTAGCCGCCACGAATTCGTAGCGCCCCGGCGCGATCTGGACAAACTCTACGCGATCCCCGGTATCAACATGAAGATCTTTGCGGACTTCGGCGGGGATCGTGATTTGCCCTTTAGAGCTTAGTGTTGCGATTGTCATGCTCGGTTCCTTATGCCTTACTTTAATGTAAGGCGACAGCGATGTCAACTTGATTGTCGGGAGTGTCGGGAGTAAATGAGTTGTCCGGTTCATAGCAAGTCATCCGTCCTGTTTGTGGGGGAGCGATGCAACACGCCCCCATAAGCCTGGCCCGCTTCGTGCCCTTGCGGAAATGACAGTTTGCGAATTGCCTCCTTCAGACCGGACGTTGGCTGTGGCTTATACCGAGCACTTGGGCCACCGCTGAGGGAGGGCTGTGGTGATGCGTTGCGGGTCGGCCTGAGCGGCCCATTGAAGCCCTGATGCTTTTGCCCTGAACCTTGCTGTCATCTCACAAGCTACCTGGCGCCGTTCTTCTCCAACATTTCCACCATGGCCGCAAAACCTCGGGCTTTGGCCAGCGCCAGCGGCGTATTGCCCTCGCGGTCGGTCAACCGGGTGCTGGCACCGGACGCCAGCAGCGCGTGTAACACCGCTTGATGTCTTGCACCACCCTGGCCCAACACAATGGCCTCGATCATGGCAGTCCAGTGCAGGTTGTTGACATGGTCCAGCGGGGCACCCGCAGCAATCAACTGCCTCACCACCCCGTCGTGTCCCAAGTGGGCGGCCGCAATCAGCGCGGTGCCGTCATATCGGCTGGTGGTGAGTTTGGCACTGGCGCCCAAGCCCAGCAACACCCGCAAAGTGTCTTCATCGTCGGCCACCGCCGCAACCGTCACCGCGTCGTAGCGGTCGTTTTCCAGCAGCTCAAGGTTCGCCCCCGCCAAGGCCAGCGCACGAATGACCTCGGGCTGCCTGGCAAACGTAGCCACATGCAATGGCGTGCGGCCAAACGGGTCTCGCGCATTGGCACTGGCACCGCTGGCCAGCAGCTTCTTAAGCTGCACCAAATCACCCTTGTGCGCTGCCGCATGCAAGCCGGTGTAACGCGCGGCCTCTGCCGCACTGGGGGCCACCTGGCTTTGGGCCGGGCCGGCCAAGGCCGCCATGGCCAGGAGCGCGGCCATGAGCCAGGCGAGGAATGAGGTTCTTCTTTGCATGTCTTGTCCGGGTTGGGTTGAAGCTGGCTTACTTCAGCATGTCTTGCACACCACCGCCCAGCAGCAGGTAGCCCGGAATCATGGCCACATTGGCCGAAGCCGGGTTCTTTTGCACACCTTCCCACATGGCAGCTGTGGTGTTTTTACCAGAGGCCGAGGTAAATGCTTTGGCCTGGGCGCTGGCGCCCAAAGTGGTTAATGACAAAACGAGGGTGGCTGTGAAATGAAGGGATCGCATGGGGTTTTCTCCTGAGAAATGGGTGGTGAATCAACTGTTCACCTCCTGGAGAAAATGTAATCAAACCTGTGCGCGCTGACGATTCGGGCGGCTACGCGCGGGGCTCCGTAGAACTACGGAGTCTTTTCGAGCCACTTGGCAAAGCGGCCGCGTGACTCAGGCGTCGGATTGCGTGGCCAGTGTGGCGTAGTGACGTATCAGGTGCGCCAGCGACTCCACTTTCAGTTTGCCAAACAGGTTGGCGCGGTGGGTTTCCACCGTACGGGGTGACAGGCCCAGCGCACGACCAATTTCCTTGTTGGTCAAGCCCTCCACAATCAGGCCCAACACCTCACGCTCGCGTTCGGACAACTGCGCATAACGTTCACGCGCCTGGCGGCTGGCCTGGTGCCGTTCACGCGAGCGCACATGCTGGCGCACGGCGTTTTGCAGGGTTTCGAGCAACAGCTCGTCATTCACCGGTTTTTCCAAGAACTCGGTGGCACCCGATTTAAAAGCCCGCCGACACAGCTCTACCGTGCCGTGCCCGGTGAGCATGACCACGGGCTGATCCACGCCTTGGACAACCAGCGCGTCCAGCACGGTCAGTCCGCTGGTGCCGGGCATGCGCACATCGAGCACGATGGCACCAATGCCCTGGCGGTCAAAACCCTGCATGAAGTCCTGCGGATCAGCCCAGGTCTGCACCCGCAATCCCACGGTGCCGATCAGCAGCGCCAGGCTGGCGCGCACAGCCTCGTCGTCGTCTATCAAATGGATCAACGGTGACAGCGGTGCATTCATGGGCCGGTTGCCAGTGGCAAGGTAAGGGTAAAAACAGCGCCATGTGGCGCATTGGCGTGGGCACTCAGTTGCCCACCCATGCCTGCGGCCAGGGTTTCACACAGGCTCAGGCCCAACCCCAAGCCGCCTTCGCGGGTAGTGAAAAAAGGCTCAAACACATGGGACAAGGTGTCCGGTGCAATGCCAGGCCCGGTGTCTGCCACACGCAGCACACCCATGCCTGAGGCCACTTCAATGTGAACAGTCAGTTGACGCTCTGCCGCCGACACCAGGTCGAGTGCCTGCAATGCATTGGTCAGCAGGTTGTGCACGATTTGCTCCAGCGCCACTCGCTCGGCCAACACATGGGCAGGCTGCACCGCCTGCACAGTGACGTTGACACCTCGGCGCTTGCACTCTGGCGCCAGCAGGTCAAGCGCATTGCGCACGGCCTGCGCCAAGTCCACCACCTGACTCGGCTCAGCCGAGTTGGGTTGCTCAACCGTGCGGCGCAACCGGGCCAACACATCGGCTGCGCGGCGGGCTTGCGCCACGGCTTGATCCATGGCCTGCAGTGCGGCGGGCAACTCGTCGGGGTCGTCTTGCAGCAGACGTTTGGCAGCTTGGGTGTTGGCCAGAATGGCGGTGAGCGGCTGGTTCAGTTCATGGGCCATGCCCGCAGCCAGTTCACCCAGCGTGTTCAGGCGCGCCACCTGCCCCACGCGCAGCAATTCTTCGGCACGGCGGCGTGCGCTGCGCTGGCGCTGCCAAGCCGACCAGCCCACCAACAGGGCTGCCATAAGCAAGGTCCACACGGCGATCATGCCCCAGGGCAACTCAAGCCAGCCCACCTGGCGCACAGCCACCACATCAAATGGCTGGCTAACGCTTGCCAGATGTTTGTGAAACTCAAAGCGCCAGCCCGACCCGGTGACGCGCCCTGGCTGCACCACAAACACGTTTCCGGCATGCTCCAGCGTTACCCGCACCGGGCTGCTTTGCGCCGGCATGGACCAAACATTCCAGGGTACGCTGGCGGACACGTCAATCAACAAGGCAAAACTGCTGGGTTGGGCCGCCAGCACCAACTGGTAGCGCCCTTGCTGGGCCGTGAAATCCAGGTTGGCCAGCGCGGCGTGCCGCGTCTGGCGCGAGGCATTTTCGGCATCCGCCAGGCTGGTGCTGGACCAGTTGCTGCCGGGGTCACGCCGTTGCACACTCAGAATTTGTGGGTACACCGATGACAAACGCTGTTCTGCTGGGTCGGCCACGCCAGACTGTGTCGTCGGTTGCAGTAGCGCCAGCGTGGCCAGCACCGCCTCGTGCTGTACCGCGCGTTGGCTCAGCAGGCGGTGGCTGATGCGCGCGTCAATCTCAAACTCTTCGCGGAGCTGCGCCAGCTCGGAGCGAGCCAACAGCACACCCCCCAGTGCAGAGAGCACCAACCACAGCAAAAGGCGTGATCCATGGGTACTGAGGACGTATGGCATGGCAGATTCTGGCACACGCCCATTGGCCGGGCCTGGGGCAACATGTGGCATTGAAAGCAACTCACATCGTGATGACAGAGCTGCATGGCTTGACGTCGGTTGCGCAAAGCCTATCAGCCAACTGTCCCGGTGCGCAGGATGTGGACAAGGCGGCTCTTTAAGGCTTCTACCGTATGGGCGACATCGTGCGCAAAATTTCGATCTTGCTCATAGCGCTTGCGCCTCGGCAATGACTTGTGCACGAAATTTGGCAGGCAGGCCATTGGGCGTGAGCACGTCGACCGTCACGAGCAACAGTTGCCCCAGTTCCCATTGAATCTTGGCAATATCCATCATCGTGGTCTCTGCAGTGGGTTCCACCAGCAAGTCGAGGTCGCTGTCTTCGGTGTCGTCGCCGTGCACCACTGATCCGAACACGCGAACGTCGGTCACACGATGCCGTAAGGCAATGGCCCGAATGGCTTCGCGGTGGGTTTTCAGGGCTAGGGATGGGCGCATTTGGGGTTCTCGGGTGACACCATCGTCATGCCATCACGAGGGCACTCCGAGGCTGTAGCTATCCTAGCCGATTCTCGCCGCGTCGGCCACGCAGATCTTTTCGATAATTGACCGCCGACATCTCCATGAATCCGGGGCAATCACTGGTCCGGACAGTTGGCTTGTGATCGCTTCAATGTGGCAGTGAGTGACAGCTTGAACCGTCAACCGACATTCAGGGAAGAATCTCCAGTTTCAGCCAGTGCCCTAAACGGTCATCTGCGACCGTATCGAGCGGACGTTCGCGGGCCCGCGGCCCAGATAGTCAAAGCGGACCTTCAGATTGGAGGTTGGGTTTTCGCAATTCTTAGCCTTTTAATCGGTTTGCATGGTGCAACCATTTCACTATAATAAGCCCGTGAATACGATTTATCGTGACGGCAAAATGAAGATATCGGTCTATGCCGACCATGCGCCGGTTCATTTTCATGTGCGCACACCGGATGGTGATTCGGCGGTTGATCTGGCAACCATGGCCGAGCTTGCGGGCTGCGCAAATCGAAAACTGCTTGCCAAAGCGATAACTTGGGCGCTGGCCAATAAACCACTGATTTAGGCCGAATGGGACAAACTCAATGGAGCATGACTATGCGTGAAAAACTTCCCCGAATTACCAAGGCCACGGCGCTTGGCGACATGCGCCTGAACGTTTGTTTTGAGGACGGTTGGAGCGCCGACGTCGACCTGGCTGCATTCGTGGCCGGGTTCAAAAGCCTCAAACCTCTGCGCGATGCGGATCTGTTTCCCCGTGTTGCTGTCGAGGAATGGGGTAGCGGCCTGACATGGGACGATGAAGGCCCGTTGTCGATAGCGGCCACCACGGTTTACCGACTCGCCGCCGAGCAGGCAGACGACGGTGCGCGCAGCTTCGATGCATGGATGATGCAGCACGGGTTTTCAGCCAGCAAAGCGGCTGACACCCTGGGCATGTCGCGGCGCAATATCATCAATTACCGCACCGCCACCCGACCCATTCCGAAGGTGGTTCGACTGGCCTGCAAGGCGGTGGATATGGGTGCGCACGACTGAGGCACTGTGCCCTGATGAGTCAGCAAACAAGGTCCGCACGCGTGCCGCTCGTGATGATCACTCTCTGACTTGAATTCGAGCCTCACTCATCACCTTGTTGATGAACTCATTACGCTGCTTGAGCATCAGGCCTTGACGAATCTGAGCTTTTGATTCCGCAAACCATTCAAATCAGGCTTCAGGCGCGTCTGGCTGACCGATGGGCAGCGTGATGGTAAAACGGGTGCCGCTGCCAACTTGGCTCCAGACCTCGATTTCACCGTGATGGCGCTCGACGCTCCTGGCGGCCAGCCACAGGCCCAGCCCGGAGCCCTTGCCCAGCGGATCTTGGGACAGAACCGGATCAAAGATGCGGGCGACATGATCCGGCGCCATGCCGCGCCCGGTATCAATGATCCGAATGCGGACCTTGTCATCGCCCAGGCGATCGGTCAGGATCGATAGCTCGCGCTTGGCTTCGAGCGATTGCACAGCGTTGACCAGCAGCGTCATGAAAACCTCTAAGAGCTGAGCTGACTGACAGCATACCGGTGGCAATTCGCCGTAGTGGCGGAACACTTTGGGTTGGCATTTGAGCTCGGCGCGAGCCCGGTTCAGCGACAGGTCCAGTATCTGGTGCAAGTCCTCTTGTTTCCAACAGGCATTGCCACCAGCCGACTTGCTTTTGAGGTTCTGCAGAATCATTCGAATGTCGAGCGAACTGCTGACGCGCTTGCGCAGCATATTGAGAACTTTTTGCAGCTGTATGGTGCGTTCCTCAACGCGCTCCTCAAGTGCGGCAACGCAGGATCTGAATTCTTCCTTTTCCATTGGGGCAGTCTTGCTTGTCATGTCAGCCGGTCCCGAACCCAGGTGCTGACCTGACGCGGACTGAAGGGCTTGATGAAGTACGCATCGGCACCAAACTGCCGAGCCTGATCTGAGTCGGCAATCTGGCCTCGCGCACTTACCATCGCCACCTGAATGTTGTTGGTTTGCGGATTGCCCTTGATCGCTTGAAGCACCTGCAAACCGTCCAGTTCGCCGAGCATCATGACATCGAGCAAGACGACCTTTGGCGGGAACTGCCGGATACTTTCGAGCGCGCTGAGGCCATCTGTTGCTTCATCAAGTGCGCAATCCTCGCCCAAGGTGATGGCAAGCAGACGCCGTATGTCGGGGTTGTCGTCAACAATAAGGACTTGGGTCATGGCAGGCATTCAATCGAAGTGATTTAGTCCAACAATGGCCGAGTATTGGCGCTCTACGGCATAAGAACAATTGCCCCAAAGGGCAATTGTTCTTTTGGGCCAGTTCCCTAGCATGGGAGGCACGATCAGGATCCAGCTGGATCGCACGTGAAATGGTGAAATACGTATGGCCCATCCCGCAGTCAAACTCAAGAATCGTCGGCAAGCTGACCTGCGATTGAGTGAAACCAGCGTCCTGTTGGAAGCAGCCCTGCAGACCATGTCACAAGGAATTTGCGTGATTGGCCAGGACGGCCGCTACAAAATGGTCAATGACAGGGCCTGCGACTTGCTGGACCTGCCGAAGTCACTGCTGCAGAGCCAACCTTTGTTGTCTGAAGTGGTGAATTTTCAGCGCGATCGGGGTGACTTCGGACCGGAGCTGTCGGGTGTGCAGGAGGAGGCGCGCAGCTATGTAGCCACCTTGGGCGTGGACGTGGACGAACGTATACCCCGGCGCTACCTGCGCCAGGACCGCAGTGGCCGCTACATCGAGGTCCAAACCCACCCCATGCCATCAGGTGATGTGGTTCGGACCTACACCGACGTCACCCGGTACGAGGAAGTCAACCGGCAGCTCAAGGTAGTGCTTGACGAATACCAGGAACTCAGTGACAACGCGATGCAGCGCGGTCGCGAGCAGATGATCGCCGCGCTGACCCAACTCTCGCTCGTTCGTGACAACGAAACCGGTCTGCACACCAAGCGCACTCAACTCTACGTCAGAACGCTGGCGCAAGGTCTGGTTCGCGCTGGCCACTATACCGAGCAACTGGCCGAGCCACAAATTGAGCTGATTGCCAAGGCCACCCCGATGCACGATCTGGGCAAGGTTGGTATACCTGACCATATCCTGCTGAAGCCCGGCCGCCACACCGAAGAAGAAACGCAACTTATGCGCACACACGCCGCGCTGGGCGAGTCCATTCTGCGGGTGATGGCAGGCGCAGGGCGAGCCGATGACTGCCTGTTTTTTGTGGCAGCCAGTCTGGCCGGCGCGCACCATGAAAACTGGGACGGCAGCGGCTATCCACGCGGCCTGCGCGGCCAGGACATCCCGCTGGGAGCACGCTTGATGGCAGTTGCTGACGTGTACGACGCACTCACCACCGCGCGTGTCTACAAGCGCGCCTGGACGCACGAAGAGGCGAGCGCCGAGATCCTGAAACTCGATGGCATCAAATTTGACCCACTGATTGTTGCTGCGTTTGTGCAGGAGCAAGCGCGCTTGCATGCCATTGCGCAGGAGTTTCGCGATAAAGAAGAAGAGCATCAGGTGCACAAAGCAGCAGCATAATCATTACGCCATGCAGGCAAACCCAAGAATGAAAGAAATATCCTGTACTCCAGCGCCCCAGGCGCCGGTTCCTTTGCCTGGCGTTGTAGCGCTGGTTGATGATGACCTGCAGATTGGTCAGGCGCTCAGTACCTGGTTCAAACTGGGTGGTTTGCAGACCGCACACCACAGCTCAAGCGAGAGTCTGTTGCAGGCGATCAGGCAGATGAATGGGCATCCAACGCTGCCGTCAAGCACCGACCCGTCGCAGCGGACTGAATTGGTCGCCGCCGTGCTCGACCTGAACCTGCCAGGCATGTCAGGCTTCGCCCTGGCTGAAGCGCTGCACCACAGGTTTCCAAGCTTGCCACTGGTCATCATCACCGCATTGCGTGAGGATGAGAGGACGCCGTATGGCGCTGCGCCCTGGGGCATCACCTGTCTGCAAAAGCCCTTTGATCTTGATGCCCTGGACGATGCGCTGTTTCCGGCAATGCACGCCAACATGTTCGAAGACTTGACAAACCGATCATGAACAACAAGCCGATGCTTGCCGCCAATGTGCGACGGACGATTACCGTGGATGATGAGCGCATGGCCGCGCGTTGCGCTGTTGGGCGCGTGGTCCTGATTGACGATGACCCGCAAATTCTGGCCGCGCTGGGCGCGCTGCTGGACATGGAAGGCTATGCCGTAGAGACGTATTCCTTGGCTTTGAGTTACTTGCAGGTGCTGACCTTCAACCGTCCTCTCTTTCCCGGGCCAAGTTGCGTGCTGTGCGACGTCAAGATGCCTGAAGTCGATGGCCTGGAATTGCAACGCAGACTGGCCGAGCTTGACCATATACCGCTGCTGCTGATGAGCGGGGACAGCGGCGCCGTGGAGGCAGTCAGCGCCTTTCGCGCCGGCGCCCTCAACTTCCTGATCAAACCGATCGAGGCCGATTTGCTGCTCGATGCAGTGGCTCACGCTCTGGCAGTGAGTGCCCAACGCCAGCAACTCGATGGACGCCAGACCGATAGGGCACGACGCATTGCCTCCTTGACCGAGCGTGAACGCGACGTCGCCCGCTGTGTGGTGCGTGGCAGCATCAACCAGGATATCGCCGACGAATTGGGTATTGCACTTCGCACAGTCAAACTGCATCGGCAGCGCGCCCTGGAAAAACTCGGTGTCAACACAGTGGCCGATCTGGTTCGACTGGCGGAACCGGGCGGCCTCTAAAGAGGCACAGGATTATTCAGGCAAACGGTTCGCATTCACCGGGAGGGTGAGGGTCACGCAGGCGCCTGTGCGGCTGGCATTGGCAACGCTGAGCGTGCCTTGGTGTTTGGCCATGATATTGTGGGAGATCGACAGCCCCAGTCCCAAGCCGGTACTCTTGGTGCTGAAAAACGCGGTGCCGACCTGTTCCAGGTTCTCTGGCGTCAAGCCCGGACCAGTGTCGGTGATGCTCAATGTCACCTGTTCTTGCGTCGTGTTGATCTGAATCTCAATCACGCGCTGCTGCACCTGCTGCAAGGCCTCGATCGCGTTGCGCAGGGCATTCAGAAGAACCTGAGAAAGCTGGATCACATCCCCCAGGACCAGCACCGGGCTGTCTGTGGCAGCAAACCTGATCTGCACCTGGTGTTGATTTATATCGGCTTCCATCAAATGGAGTGCTTCAAGCACCACCTGCTGCAAATCAAGTGCCACATGCTTCGCTTCGCTCGGGCGGATGAAGGTGCGTATCCGCTCGATGATGTCGCTGGCGCGCCGGGTGTTGTGGATGATTCGCTCAATCAACTCCCCGACCTGGGCCGTCTCCAGACGACCGCTGCGCAAGCCCCGCTGCATGACCTGTGCGTTGGTCAGGATGGCGGTCAGCGGCTGATTGAGCTCATGCCCGAGTGAGGCCGACATCTGGCCCAGACTGCGCTGGCGATCAAGCTGGACAAGCTGATCGGTCAACCGTCGCCCCTCTGTTTCCAATTCGCCTCTGCGGCGTTTGTGTTCGGAGATGTCACGCGTCACGCCAAGCACCTCGAACATACCGTCCTCATTGACAATCGGATACGCCATCACTTCGGTCCATACGGTGGAGCCGTCCTTGCAGCGGTATTCAAGATCACCCCGAAAGTGTTGCGGCGCTGCACCAGCAGCCAGGTCAGTGTGTAATTGCGTGAAATACCCGATGCTAATGGCTTGGGAATCGGGGGTCAGCGTCTCTTCAATGGTTTGTTGCATCGCCTCCATCGGTGTGAAACCGCGTACGGCCAAGACGGCCGGACTGACATAGGTAACACTGCCGTCGGGCGCCATGGTCCAGATCACATCCCGGGTGTTGTCGGCCAGCAGCCGAAGCCGATGTTCGCTGATGCGCAAGGCATCCTCAGCCTGTATGCGAGGGGTGATGTCTTCCTTAACGGCCAGGTAGTGGCTGACCACGCCGTGTTCGTCGGTCATCGGTGCAATCACGGCCCACTCATGGTAAAGAGAGCCATCTTTTTTGCGATTCACGAGTTCGCCTTGCCACTCCTGGCCAGCAGTTAGGGCATCCCATAATTCCCGATAGGTACTGAACTTTGTCTTGTCGGACTTCAGTATTCTTGGGTTCTTCCCGACCACCTCATTGAATGGATAGCCGGTGACTTTGCTGAAACTCGGGTTGACATATTCGATGTTGCCAGCCAGATCCGTGAGCACAATCGTGGTCGGGCTTTGCTCAACCATGCGCGTCAACTTTCGCAATTCGATCTCGACCTGCTGGCGTCGCGCGATTTCATCGTCGGCCCGCGCCAGCGCCCGAAACACCAATCTGTTGCTGTAATACACCGCACTGGCGGTCATTCCAAATAGTGCCGTAAAGTTCATCCATTGCGTGATGCCAACGCTGTAGTTCGGCTTGGGCAAGAGGCCAGCATTCTCAGCCAGGATCAAGCCCATCACTGCCAGCGAGCTTGCAATGGTGGCAAGCACAATGCCGGGCAACTGAAACAACATGCCGACCAGAATGACCCAAAACACATAGATCGACGCCGTCGGTGTCCGGATGGTCCCCAAACTGATGTTCGCTGCCGTTAGAAAGACAAAAAAGAGGGTGGCCAGGGTGAATGCGACAAAGGTGACTCTGCCGCTGTGCAGTATTCGGCGAATCGACAAGAGCACGGCAAACCACAAAATAGCGATGACCAGTGCACCGATCGGGACGTTGTTGCCAAGCACGACGCCGATGATGATAAGCACAGTCAGCAACAAATTAACGGTAATGGCCCCATTTATCAGCTCAGCGCGGCGCGTCTTTTCCTCATCACCTTCAAAAAGAGGTGCCGCGAACCAGCGTCTGATCATGTCTATCACATGCGTCCCCCAGTTTGTTGCCAACGAACAAGTTTACGCTCCACCGGTTGACGGGATAGTTTGTGCCTTATGGTCGAGTTGCAAAGAAATGACTCTGAGCGCGTCGGATTTACCTGGTGACAATGGCAAAGGTGCCGGTGGCCTTGTCAATCAGGCTGAAGAAGCGGATCAGGTCGATCTTGCTGCCGCCGATCTTGAGATCGTCGCTCAGCAGGGTGTCTTTCAGACCTGCCGTGCCCGCCATCATCTTGACAAAGATCGGCTTGGTCAGCGTCAGGGTCGCATTGGCGTTGTCTGCCGGGTTGGCCTTCTTGAAGTGCAAAACCGAATTTTCAATCCAGAGCACAAAGGACTCCTGACTGTCCGAGAACACCAGATTGATTTTGAGGTCCTTGCCCTCAGCCGCCGGACCATCCAGACCGGCAGCCATGGCTTCCAGAAAGCGCTCGATCGGGGTTTGCGACAGCATGTCTACAAAGTAACTGCGATCAACCCCCTTCTTTGGCGCTCCGCTGCGCAGTTCAAGCGCTGCCGTCAGATAGCTGTTGCGCCAGGTTGATGCCTCGGACATATAGCCCATCTGGTCGTACGTCTTGGCCAGCAGTTCCTTGGCGCCTTGGTGCGCAGGATCGCCAAAGACGACTTGGTCGAGCAGTTCTGCCGCCCAGCGGTAGTCACCTTTGTCAAACGCGCTCTGGGCCGCAGCAACCGTCTTGTCGGCGCCTCCCATGAGTGCCAGATAGCGCTTGGCAGACTCTTGTGCCGGCAGCGGGTTGAGATGGGCTGGGTTGCCATCGTAGGCGCCCAGGTAGAACTGGTAGACCGCCTTCACGTTGTGGCGCAGGTCGCCGTAGTAACCGCGGGCGCCGAAATGTTCCGATAGAGACTTTGGCAATTTGACGGTCTCTGCGATGTCGCGTGGGGTGTAGCCTGCGTTCATCAAGCGCACCGACTGGTCGTGCGTGTACTTGTAGACGTCGCGGTGCTTGGTGATGAATTCGGCAATGCGCGCGTTGCCCCAGATGGGCCAATTGTGTTGACCGACATAGATTTCCGAATCACCCAGCTGATCGAGCGCCTGCTGCATGTACTGCGCCCAGCGCAAGGCATCACGCACCTTGGCGCCGCGAACCGGCAGCAGGTTGTGCATGGTCTGTGTCAGGTTCTCCGCGCCGCCGTAGAGCTTCTTGTCCGGGATCGAGAACGTCATTTCGGCCGGTGCCTCGGCGCCGGGCACGTTGTGAAAGACAAAGCGCACACCATCGAGCAGCAATTCTTCGGTATGTTTACTGATGATCTTGTTGGGCGGCAGGATGCCAAAGCTGCCATAGGCGGTCTCGCGGCCGATCCCGACATCGACAAAGCCCTTGGCTGTGCGTTCCAGGTTGCGCCCAGTCTGGTAGACCGAGCGTCGGCCCATCGCCGTGCCGACCATGATGTTCTCGCTGGTGGCCTCTTCCATGAAGCCTTCCGATGCGATGACAGGAATCTTGCGCGCCGCAACCTCTGCGGCTGTCACAACGCCCAGGGCGCCGCCAAAGTGGTCGATATGGCTGTGTGTGAAGATGATGGCCGATACCGGCTTTTCACCCAGATGCTTGGCGACGAAGGCCAACGCTGCTGTGGCGCTTTCGCGCGCGGTCAGGGTGTCGATAACAATCCAGCCGCTCTTGCCCTGGACCAGGGTCATGTTGGCCATGTCAAAGCCACGCACCTGATAGACACCGTCCGTTACCTTGAACAGGCCAACCTGCGAGTCAAGCTTGGCATGGCGCCACAGACTCGGGTTGACCGTTGCCGGCGCTGGCCCGTCGATGAACTTGAAGGCGTCGAAGTCAATCAGGGTCTGGCCATTGGCATCAATGATCTTGCCCTCGGGCTTGGCGACCAGTCCTCGTTTGGCATCCTCGAAGTCCTGTTGCTCATCGAGTCTGAGGTCTTTGGCAAACTGGGCGTTGACCTTCAGCGTTTCGGGCATCGCGTCTCCCGCTGCGCCACCTACGCCGGCAGTCTTGCTGCAGCCGCCTGCCAGGATAAGCAGCGCCGCCAGGCACAGTGTCTGGGATACATGAATCAGTTTGTTCATATGAAGTGCTCCTTGTCTTTCGGTTTTTTTGTTGGACGGTTATCACTGGCCTGAACGAATCAGCTCGGCCGCTTTTTCAGCAATCATGATGGTCGGTGCGTTGGTGTTGCCGCCGATCAGGGTTGGCATGATGGAGGCGTCGACCACGCGCAGGCCTGCTATGCCCTTGACACGCAACTGCGCATCAACTACCGCCAGTGGATCGCTGTCCGGTCCCATCTTGCAGGTGCCAACCGGGTGGTACTGGGTGTCGGCTCGATTGCGAATATCACGCGCCATGCCTTCGGGGTCATCCAGCGAAGCCGGGTAAAGCATCTTGCCGCGGATCGAATCAAAGGGCTTGGATTCGATGATGCGTTGCTGCATCTGCCCGCCCTTGACGAGCAGATGAAGATCACGTTCATCGGCGAGGAACTTCGGATCGATGCTGGGCGCAATGCGGGGGTCCGGGCTGTTCAGCGTAACCACCCCCCGGCTGTAAGGGCGCAGCACGTCGACGTGACAGGATATGCCGTGACCCAGATGCATGGTGCGCGCGTGGTTGTCAACGATGGCGATCACAAACACCAGTTGGAGATCGGGTATGGCCACCTCAGGTGAGGATCGCATGAAGGCGCCGGCAGTCGCAATCGAACTGGTGATCAGGCCGGAACGCTTGCCGCGCCACTGCAGCATGGCATTGGCCAGCTTGGCAGAGCCGCGCAAGGACACGCCAATGGTGTCGGTATGGCTGGGTACACGCCAAGTCTGAACGTAGTCGATGTGATCCTGCAGATTCTTGCCTACACCCCACAGGTCTTTCACGACCGGGATGCCAAACTTTTGCAACTCATGGGTGGCACCAATACCGGACAGCATCAACAACTGAGGTGAACCGAACGCACCGGCGGCCACAAGTACCTCGCGCCGCGCACGTACCTGCTCGAGATGGTTGCCATGGTAGTAAGCAACGCCGCGGGCGCGTTTGCCTTCGATCATCACTTTCGCCGCTGTTGCCTGGGTGACGACCGTGAGGTTGGGACGTGAAAGATTGGGTGTTAGAAAGCCCTTGGCTGCGCTGCATCGTTCGCCGTTTTTCTGCGTGACCTGGTACAGGAAGGCGCCATCCTGCTCGGCGCCGTTGTAGTCCGGATTGAGTGCAAGTCCATTCAGCTGTGCCGCCTCCAGAAAGAGACCGGGCTGGCATGGTTCTGGTAGGTGACGTTGAGCGGTCCGCCCTGACCATGAAAGCCATCGACAAACTGTTCGTTGTTTTCGCTGCGCTTGAACAGCGGCAACACGTCGTCATAACGCCAGCCGGGGTTGCCCAAGGCGGCCCAGTGGTCATAGTCCCACGGGTTCCCACGCACATACAGCATGGCGTTGATGGAACTCGAGCCGCCCAGCGTCTTGCCGCGTGGCTGGTAGCCGCGACGACCATTCAGACCCGGCTGCGGCACCGTCTCAAAAGCGTAGTTGTTGATCCTGGTGGGGACCATCGCCACGACGCCGACTGGGGCGTGAATCAGCACGCTCTTGTCGGGTCCTCCGGACTCCAGCAGGCAGACCGTGACATCAGGATCCTCACTCAAGCGCCCTGCCAGCACACACCCGGCTGAGCCAGCGCCTACCACCACGTAGTCAAACTCCATACTTGACATCTTTTGTCTCCATATCTATGCAGCTCTTGCATCACAAGCTGTCGTGAAAGAAGTCAAGCGTAGCGAGCGGGCGTGTAAGAGCAATTGCCCCAAAGGGCAACAAATGGAGCATGACTGCGGATAGCCAAACCATCACGACTGCGACTTGACTGCCGTTTCGCTGGGTTTTCTGTTATGTGCTCTCCCGCGTCTATAGGTAGGTTGGCTTCTCCCGAGGCCGATTGACAGGTGTTGAGTTGAATCAATCGCGAGCAACAGACGCATTGACGTAACTGGGTTCACCTCTGATACCCAATTGCGCTGAGGTTAAGGAAGTCGTGTAGAGGTGAAAATCGTGAGTCACGTTGCAGCGGCTTTTCAGGTCAATCGGCAACTCTCTTTGCCTGCGGTGCATCGCAATTTGGTCAAATCCGGGCAGAATATTCTGTGGCTTGAACATCAGCCCCCAGCCACCCAAGCCCGTCTTGTCGTATAACAAAAGGGCCGCCTTGCCGTGGCGAGGCCCAGTCGCGGCCTGCTTCGCCGCATTGACTGTCATCAGTACCTGTTCGGCATACTGGGCAATGATGTGCAGGTCAATCACAACCCTCTTGTTTGAAGGGCGCAAGATTCTCGCCACTACCGCTAAGCTTGGGTGATTGATGCCATCGCCCAGTCCATACGCCAGCAATGAACCGATGGTCATCGGCGTTGTATACCTGGTTTCCTGCGTACTCAGTCTCAGCATCTTTTCGTTCTTGAACAAAAGGGTCCAAACGCTTCTGTCGGTCGCCAGATGATCTTCGGCGATCAGCGCTGAGCGCTTGGCCAATACATCTTCCAACCGGTCTTCTGATGCAAAGGCCCCGTGCTTGTGGCGCAGCATGTCAAACACCTGCGAAAACCCGACAAAAATCCGTAGTTCATCGAAATTGGTTTCGGACTCCACACACTTGTCTGACTCAGTATCTCCCAGGCCCCGTAACAGTTGATCAGCGATGACTGAATGGTCTATTTCAAGGAAGCGCGCAAACCGGGGTGGCATGGCTGCCGCATTGCGATTCTTCGTGGACTCCATCAGTCCCCTGCAGTCCTGGTGGATAGCAGTGCTCAGATTGCGGTAGTCCAACAGCATTGCAGGACCGGGAGGACTCTGACTCGCACTGGTGCTCGCTGCCTTTTCACCATAGCAATAGGCAATCAATTCGTTGCGCGCTGGAGCGCCAGCATCTGTCATTCTGACCGTTACCGCATTTTCCACGCCATTCATATAGTTGCTGATGATCCACTGGAGATGGACCGGCCAGCGCAGCATATCGAATCTGCCAACCATGTGCAGCAGAGCGAACTGCTCCTGCAAACTGGCGGCGCTGCGCCCGACATCTGACTTCAGCAACTTTTGCAGGGTCGGGAATGCACGCTCGACGTCCTCGTAGCTGCTCATCACGTAAAAGAGCGTGTTAACGGCACGCCAGTCCTGTTCCCCCAGCACCTGGTATCGCAAGGCCATAGCTTGCTGCTTCAAAAGCATCAATTCAAAGATGCGCGACACGCATTCCTGAGCCACGTTGCGTGACATGGCGTATCTGAAGTTTCCGTATCGGTAATACCCGTCGAACAGGATCTGAAAGGAAATGATCAGGATCGTGACAATCTCAACCAGGCGGCCTAATGCCTGTTTGCGTTCCTCATCTTCCGGCACACCGCCCGTCTTGGCGTGCTTGATCATCTGTGCCTGCGCCAAGGGATAGCAAAGGTCCGTAACGTCCCGCGTCAGCGATAGGCGTTGACGCCGTGTCATGGCACAACGGTTCAGGTGCTTGATTTCGGACAGAAGGACGCCAAAATACTCAGCGGGCGCATCGTTCACTTCATTGAGCTGGCGGAACAATTTTGCAGCGCTGCCATGGCTGGCCTTGAGCCGACTGGAAATCTTGGGAAAGTGAATTTTCAAAGGCAACTCACGTGCCTTCATGTCCAGGCCAAGGTAATGGCGAACGCGGGCAGACAGTCCTGACATATTCACTCCCTTTCATCCTTAACGCGGCAAGTCTATCGCTCTGTCCAACACTGATTAGGGACGTTGCTGTGCACGCCTTTCGACCATGAAAGTGACGCGATTTCGACCCTCCGCCTTGGCTATGTACATTGCGGCGTCGGCCCAGCAAAGGGTCAACTTTGGCAATTTCCCGAGCCCAAGATCAAAGGACAAGAGCTTGAACGGTAATAAAAATCCCCGCCCCAAGGGGCGGCGTATTCAGAACAGCCCCTGCTGCGTATCCGAATGTAGTTGTTGATATTCGTCGCCTTGATTCTTCACGTACTTGCCAATCATGCCTTCATCTCCATGCTTTCCCACCGTGC
>QYPX01000156.1 GCA_007280205.1 Comamonadaceae bacterium | reverse complement strand
GTTGTCCTTGGGTGTGACCGCGCTGTCGTTGGCAACCACACGCAATCGGTCCATCGATAGCTGCATGACCTCGGCCACCATCTGTGCCAGCAGCGTCGAGGAACCCTGGCCGATGTCGGCGGCGCCGGTCAGCACCGTGATACCGCCGTCGAAATCGAGCTTCAGGTTGACCACCGCATGCGGCTCGCCACTCCAGTGCACGGGTTTGGCGGAACCACTGGCGTAATGCGAGCAGGCCAGTCCCAGTCCGCGTCCCTTGGGCATGTTGGCGCGGCGCTGGTGCCAGCCGGAGGCCGCCTGCACCTTGTCCAGGCATTCACCCAGGCCGCAGGAATTCACCTGCAGGTCGTTGATGGTCCGGTGCGGAATCGCGAGCAGATTGGCGCGGCGCAGGGCAAAGGGATCGAGACCCAAGGTTTGTGCCATGGTATCGAGCATGGACTCGAAGGCATGGCGCACATCGACCGAACCATGACCACGCATGGCGCCGTTCGGCGGCGTGTTGGTGTAGACGCGCAAACCGTAGTAGCGGCAGGCTGGCAACTGGTACATCGCGTGCAGCAAAGAGCCGGCGTACAGAATCGTCACCAGCCCGTAGCCGGCGTAGGCACCGCCACGCTGCACCACCTCGCAGTCAACCGCTCTGATGACGCCGCTGCTGGATAGGCCAATCTTGAGGCGCACGTCGGTCTCGGGCCGACCCCGGTGCGTGATGAAGGACTCCTCGCGCGAGAGTTCCAGCTTGACCGTGCCCTGGGCAGCGCGTGCCAGCAGCGAGGCGATGATCTCGAAATTGAGGGTCTCGGTGCGGTGCCCGAAGCCGCCACCGACAAAGGGTTTGATGACGCGGATCTGCGAAGCATCGAGGTGCATGCACTGTGCCAGAATCAGATGCACGTAGTAAGGCACCTGCGACACCGTGTGCAGCGTCAGCCGGCCACGCTCGGCATCCCAACTCGCCAGCGAGGCGTTGGGCTCCATCATGGCGTGGGTTACTTCGGCGTAATGAAAGCGCTCTTCCAGCACCAGATCCGCTGCGGCGAAGCCACCTTCGACATCACCAAAAGTGTGGTCCACATCGCGCGCAATATTGCCCGGCTGATCGTCATGCAGTTGGAAAGCGTCGGCGGCCCGCGCGCTGGGGGCATCAAAGCAGGTAGGCAGTTGTTCCAGATCCAGCACGATGGCGTCCAGCGCAGCGCGCGCAGTCGCCTGGTCCACTGCGGCCACCGCGGCGATCGGTTCGCCGCAATAGCGCACGCGCCCACGCGCCAGCGCAAACTCGTTCTGCGCAATCGGTATCACACCATAGGGCACGTCGCACGCATCGCCCGTGATGACGGCGCGCACGCCGGGCAGGGCACGAGCCCGGCTGACGTCGATGGAGCGAATGCGCGCGTGCGCCAGGGGGCTGCGCAGAATGGCGCCCACCAGCGCCTCACGCGAGGGCAGATCCGCCGTGTAGAGCGCCTGCCCCGACACCTTTTCGACGCCGTCGATCAGCGGTTGGCGCACGCCCACCGCCAGGCGTGAGCGTTTTGGATCGAGAACGGTATCTATGCTGCTTCTCCTGCGGTCTGAGCCATCGCTGCGGCAGCCGCCTGGACCGATTCAATGATCTTGACGTAACCGGTGCAGCGACAGATATTGCCCGACAGGGCTTCGCGAATCTGGTCCTCGCTCGGATCCGGCTCGCGCAGCAGCAGGGCTTGCGCCGCCATGATCATGCCCGGCGTGCAAAAGCCGCACTGCGTTCCGAGCTTCTCGTTGAAGGCCGTCTGCAGCGCACTCAGGCGACCCTGCTGTGCCAGCGATTCGATGGTGCTGACCTCGCTGCCTTCGCAGCGGCAAGCCAGCGTGATACAGGAGAGCTGCGGCTTGCCATCCACCAGCACCGTGCAGGCGCCGCACTCGCCACCGTCACAGCCGCGCTTGGTGCCGGTCAGGCCGAGTTGCTCGCGCAGGTAGTCGAGCAGCAGCGTGTGCTCGGAAATTGCATCTTCGCGCTCGCGCCCATTGACGCTGAGTTTGACAAGTCGCTTGCTCACTGATTACTCCTTGGGCCGCAGATCACGCACACGCACCGCCTTGCCTTGCGAGCGCGGAATTTCGCCGGGCTGTTTGACCACCACATCGGTACTGATGCCGACCATCGATTTGACGTGATGCTTCACGTCCCTTGCGATGGTCGCAAACGCCTGCGCGTCGACACCGTATTGAACTTCAACCTCGATCGTAACGTGATCCAGCGTGCCTTGCCGCTCCACCAGCAGTTGGTAATGCGGCGCGATCATGGGACGTCCAACCAGCACCGCCTCGATCTGCGAGGGGTAGACATTGACGCCGCGGATGATCAGCATGTCGTCGCTGCGTCCGGTGATGCGCAGGATGCGCAGATGCGTGCGGCCGCAGTCGCAGCGCTCGGTGGTGACGCGCGTGATGTCGCGTGTGCGGTACCTGAGCATAGGCAGCGCCTGCTTGGTCAGGGTCGTGATCACGAGTTCGCCCGCATGCCCCTCGGGCACCGGTGCCTGGGTCTCGGGGTCCAGCACCTCGAACAGGAAGTGATCCTCCCAGCCATGCAGACCGGCCTGGGCCGGACACTCGCAGGCAACACCGGGGCCCATGATCTCGGACAGACCGTAGATGTCGATCGCCTTGAGCGCCAGACGCTCCTCGATTTCCACCCGCATCGCATGGCTCCAGGGCTCGGCACCAAAAATGCCGACCCGCAGCTGGCTCTTGCGCAAATCAACGCCCTGCTGCTCTGCCACTTCGGCCATCGCCAGCGTGTAGGAAGGCGTCGCACACAGGATATTGGCACCCAGGTCCATGATCAGGGCGATCTGGCGTTCGGTCGAACCACCCGACATCGGCACCACCGTTGCACCCAGGCGCTCGGCGCCGTAATGGGCGCCCAAGCCCCCGGTAAACAAACCATAACCGTAGGAGTTGTGAATGATGTCGCCGCTGCGCGCGCCGGCGGCATGCATGGAGCGCGCCATCAGGGCCGCCCAGTTTTCAATATCGGTTTGGGTGTAGCCCACAACGGTGGCTTTGCCGGTGGTGCCGCTGGATGCATGAATGCGCGCCACCTCCTTCAAGGGACGCGCGAACATGCCAAAGGGATAGGTGTCGCGCAGATCAGCCTTGTAGGTGAAGGGAATGCGCCGCAAGTCCTCGAGCGTGCGCACTTCTTCCGCAACAACCCCCGCCTGATCGAGGCGCCGTCGATGCAGTTCGACGTTATCGTGGGCATTGCGCAGCGTTGCTCTCAGGCGATCAAACTGCAGGTCCTGCAGCGCGTCGCGTGGCATGGTTTCGGTTGCAGCGTCGAAGTAACTGCCAGCGCTTGCCGCTTTCGTTGTAGTGTTCATTCTTGTCTCCTCGTTTTCAATCGTTATTCTGCATGCCAACCCATGGCCAAGCTCTGGCTTGTCATTGCGGGCTTCCGACTTGTCATTGCGGACATCCGATTTGTCATTGCGGGCTTGACCCGCAATCCAGTGCAGGCGTGGCACTGGATCCCGGATGTTGAAACCCCGGACCTGATCCGGGGCCGGGATGACAAACCGCGAGTCCGGGATGACACTGTGATCTTCGCAACTTCCATGTTCTTAAGAGGTCCTGACGCCTCGCACCGGCATCTTCGTCAGAGCAAAGCCCTGGTTGTAGCTGGCGCGCGTCACCAGTGTGAACTTGAGGCTGGCACCAGTGGCAGCGGCGCAGGCACCGGCCAGCGCCAGCAGGATTGAGGCGGCATGGCCACCGAGCAGCCAGCCGGCAATCAGCAAGACAGCAGGCAGCAGGCTGCCGCCCAGCAGCAAGGTGCGCCCGGTCTGATCCAGTGCGCTGCGGGCGCGAGCGACCAGACTGGCATCGACACCGCTGCGGTAGCGCCGCCAGACCATCAGACGTAGCAGCAGCAGTGCCAGCATGGCAAACAACGCTGCGCCCGACACCCGGTTATGAAACAGGCCGAGCAGCATGAAGATACCGAGCCCCTCACAACCGGCTGTCAGCAGGAGCAGGGGCGAAAAAAGTCCCGAACGCCAGGCCGGAATACCGCGTGCCGCCGGCAACATGCGGCTCTGGCAGTACAGGAAGACCAGCGCCAGCGCCGCCGTGATCAGGTTCCAGCCCGGCATACCCAGCATGGCCGCCAGACCCGCTGGAAACAGCAGCAGTCCGACAAAAGCCTCGCGTGACATCCAGGAGGTGCGCGGGTTGAAGAAGACGTTGATGGCGCGCAGCGGTCGCCCGATCTCGAGCCAGACGCACAGCAGGCCCAGGCCGACCAGCGCCAGGCCGAGGAAAACGATCCAGTCCGGGCTCCACAGCGATGCCTGTGTCGGTCCGCCAAACAGCGCACGCGCCATCAGCAGACCGGTGCCCGCACCGCCACACATAAAGTTGCCGGCCGCGCGCCAGTCCCAGCTGGTCTGCAACCACGGATTGGGGCCATAGGCGCTGGCACCGCCCTGCTTGTTGCTCATGTGTCCACCTTGTCCCAGAGGTAATGAAAGCCGGGCCCGGTGCCCAGTTCTTCGTGCATGCGAAAACTCTGATTGTTCGCGAGCAACTGCGAAACATTGCTGGCCGGATCCTCCAGATCACCAAAGGCCAGCGCATCGGCGATGCAGGAATTGACGCAGGCCGGTGTCGCTGCCGGATCGACGCCGGGTTTCAGCCCGGCGGCCAGACCCGCGTCAATCCGGTCCACGCAGAACGTGCACTTGGTGGCCACGGCGAGACGTGAATCGTCACGCCGCTGGCTCTCGCTCTGGCTGGGTTCGCCATAGGCAAAGCTGGCCTTGTCGGTCTTGTAACGCGCCTGATAGGGGCAAGCGACGGCGCAGTAGGAGCAGCCGATGCAGATGTCGTAATCGATGGTCACGATGCCGTCAGGGCGTTGCTTGGTGGCAGTGGTCGGACACACGTGCATGCAGGGCGGGTCTTCGCAGTGCTGACAGCCCACCGGCACAAAAACGCGCTTCACATCCGGGTACTCGCCGAACTCCATGTCCAGCACGCGGCGCCATTGCACATCGGGTGGTGTGGCGTTGGTGTGCTTGCAGGCCGCCGTACAGGTCTGGCAGCCGACGCAGCGCCGCAGGTCTGCCGTCATGGCCCAGCGCGTCATGCTGTCACCTCGCTCGCGCGGCAGACCTTGACGCGCACGATGTCGGCACCCGAACCGGTCGCATCAGTGAGCGAGATCGACATCGTGGCCAGCGTGTTCAGGCTGGGCACGCCAAAGTCCTTGGCCATCGGTGTTTCCCAGTGCGCAAACTGACCGATCAACAGCAAGGTGTCCGGCCGTATGCCCTGGCGCACCACGGCACGACCGCGCACGCTGCGTTTGGGTGTGGAGATCTCGATCTCGTCACCTTCTTCAATTCCGAGTTTTTGCGCCGCGCCCGTGTTGATGACGACGCCACGGTGACCCGTGATGTTGTCTGCCACTTCATGCATCAGCTGGATGCCGGCGTTGGCGCCCCAGGCGTACTGCATGCTGCGCGCTGTCAGCAACCAGAACGGGTAGTCCCGGGCCTGCCCACCGGTCTGGCCGATGATCGCTTCCCACAGGGCCGGGAAGTCTTTCCAGATCGGCAAGGCCTGATATTCCTTGAGTTGCTCGTCCCACCAGTGCATATCGTGTTCATGCAGACGCCGGCCCAGTTCGGTACCGACCCGCAGCAGCCGCTCCTGGTAGGGCAATTCGTAGCGCAGGCCGCGCTTGACCATGGTCTGGTCCAGGTACCAGGTGCTGCGCAAAAGCGGCTTGGTGGCGATGCCGTTTTCTTTCCACCAGTCCAGACCATGTGCCTCGGCTCCGTCACTGACTTCGGAACTGGCTGCGCGACAGACGGCATCCCAAATTTCCTCGCAACTGTGACGCCGCTGGGTGTCGAGAGAGAAGTCACCATGCGCGCCCTTCAGCGGCACGCTGCCGGCGCCCTTGTTGATGGCAGCAACATACTTGGCCGTCAGGCCGGTGCGTGCTGCCAGTTCGCTGGCGATCTCGGTCATGTCACGCGCCTCGCCACTGCGCTCGACCACCGGCTGGCGCAGCGCAAAGCCGTTGACTTCCCAGTACTGTTCCTGGTACTTGGTGCCGCCGATGCGCATCAGTTGCAGACTCTCCAGATCGGTCGCGTCAGGTAACAGGAGGTCGGCAAAATGGTTGGTCTCGTCGTGCGTGTAGGCAAAGGCCACCGTGAACGGGAAGCGCGCCATCTTCTCACCGAGTTCGCCCGTGTCCCAGTACGAAATGACCGGATTGGTGCGGTACAAAAACCAGACCGCAGGCAGCGTGACACGCGGTAAGCCTTTCGGGGTTTCATCCAGAAACAGCCACGAAAAGTGGGTCGGCCCCAGCGCCTGGCTCCAGGGCCCGTCCGCCGCCAGCGGCACCATGGAACGGTAAGCGTTGCGAATGTTCGGGCTCGGCGACCAGGTCGCCTTGTCGGTCGGATTGAGCGGGAAGTGCATGAAGCCGTCGGGTCCGGCCTTCACACTCTCGTGACGCTGCGACATCGGTCGCGTCAGCCGGATCGTGGTGCCCAGCGTGCCGCCCGGCACCTCCAGCGCGCCCACCAGCGTGGCCAGCAGGGTGCGCGCCCAGCAGCACTCGAAACCACCCCAGCCGTTGTTGACCGTCTTGCCCAGAGTCACCGCCACCGGCCGATACGGCATGGTGATGCCGTCAATTTCGATGGTCTGACCGACGCAGGCGTGGTCCATGAACTCGTTGGCAATGCGGCGGATATGGGCTGCCGGCACATCGCAAATGGCCTGCGCCCATTCCGGCGAATAGGGCCGCATGTGTTCCACCAGCCGCGTGAAGCCGGTGCTGCCAGTGAGCATGCCTTCGGCCAGCACCTCGTCGTCCGGGCCGATCTCGATTGCATCGGCTTCAAAGCTGCCTTCAATCGCTTCGCGCAAGTCGGCGCTGTCGTGCACCCGCGCGCTGGAGCTGGCCAGATCCCAGACCAGCGGCTCGCGGCTGGCGCGATGACGCAGGTAGTAGCCATTCGGACCGACCAGATAGGGCGATGCCGTGCGAGCGGCCAGGAAAGCCACATCCAGACGCTCGCGCGCCACTTCGTGCAGGAGCACATGGATCAGCGCGTACAGAAAGGCGGCGTCGGTCTTGGGTTTGATCGGAACCCACTGCGCAGAGCAAGCGCCGGTGACGGACAGGTGCGGCTCCACCTGTACCCGCTTCAAGCCGCGCAGACGCGCCTCGGAGTGCCGCCAGACGCCGATCACGCCGCCCGAGGCCTCGATGTTGGAACCGCAGGAAATCAGGTAATTGCACAGCGGTGTATCGGGCGTGACGATGAAGGCGCGGTGCCAGAACTCGCCGTACAGATGCTCGGAGTGGTAGCACTTGACGCCCTGGCCGGAGCCAAAACCCATGTCAACCGGACCCCAGGCCGACAGAAAGGCCGGCAGCGTGCCCATATAGGACTGCGGCGTGCCAGCGCCACCAAAACTGGCCGCCACCCGCGGATAGCCGGAGGCGTCCAGGATGCCTTCGGCTCGCACTGCGTTGAGCTTGTCGGCGATCAGGCCAAAAGCTTCCTCCCAGCTGATCGGCACAAAACCCGGATCCTGATCGCGACCCTTCTTCGGGTTGCTGCGCTTCATGGGCGTCAGCACCCGATGCGGGTTGTAGGTCTTTTGCACCAGGCCATAGGCCTTGACGCAGACCTTGCCACCACCCGGATGGATATCAGCGGCGCAGAAATTGGGCTGAACTTCGGTGGCCACACCCTGCTCCACCTTGACCGTCAGCAGATCGGGGCCGGCGACGCACTGATAGCAGTAGGTCGGGACGATGCGTACATCTTTGGTTTGGGGCTTCATGGGTATCGCCTGCCTCCGTGAGAGTGCGGTGCCGGCGGCTGCTCGGCGCCGCTTTGACACCTGTTATTTGTTACGGTAAATTCCATTCTACATATTCCTGCATTTGCATGCAATAATTCGCGGGAGCCTGTAAATCATGAGCAAAATCACATCGCAAAGTACCAGCACCGAGCGTCCAAAGAAGGCGCGCCCGAGCGCATCGCCCAGCAACCCGACCCCGGCTACAGGCAGCGCACTGAGCATTCGCCCGGTGCGTCGGGGTGACCTGAATGCGGTGATTGAAATGGATGCCATGGTGACGGGTCTTGAAAAACGGGATTACTGGAGTTCGCTCTACCGGCGCTACGCCGACGCCGTCGCGACCGGCCAGCATTTTCTGGTGGCAACCATCAGCGACAAGGTGGTCGGCTTCGTGATTGGTGAGGTGCGTGACTGGGAATTTGGCTCGCCGCCCTGCGGCTGGGTCTTTGCCATCGACGTGCGACCCGACGCCCGCTTGAGCGGAACGGCGACGGCACTTCTGCACGCCATTTGCCAGGGCTTCCGCAAAGCCGGTGTCAGCAAGGTGCGCACCCTGCTCTCAAGGGAGAACACCCTGATCCTGTCGTTCTTTCGCAGCCAGGGCATGATGATCGGCCCTTTCATTCCGCTGGAGATGGACCTTGAACCCTGAGCTACTGGCACCGATGGACCTGCCATGAAACTACAACAGAACACACGCCTGGCGCTCTTCAGCCTGCTTGAATTTGCATCCGACCCCGAGCGCCAGATCCCGGCTGCAGAAATTGCACAGAAGTACCAGGTGTCTTCACACCATCTGGCCAAGGTCCTTGCAGAATTGTCGCGCGTCGGCATGGTGCAGTCGGTTCGTGGTGTCGGTGGAGGTTACCGTTTTACCGGCAACGCGCGCCGGCTCACGCTGATGGATGTGATCTCGCGCTTTGAGGACGTGCTGCCAGCTGAAAACAGCCAGCGCGAAGAAACGCCGGTCGGGCAGGCACTGGCTTCGGTCTTGTCCGAAATTGACGAAATTGCGAAGGCGTCCATGAGTTCCATCACCTTGGCGACCATGTTGCGCATCATTGAGCGCCAGCAGATCGGGCCCGAAGCCTGAAGCGCTGGATCTTGCCGGTCGCGGTTTTCGGCAACTCGTCAATGAATTCGATCCAGCGCGGGTACTTGTAGGGCGCCAATTTGCTTTTCACGTACTGCTGCAGTTCGCTGGCCAAGGCGTCGGTCGCGGCAAAGCCCGAATTGAGCACGACAAAGGCCTGTGGCTTGACCAGCATGGCTTCATCAGCGCGTCCGATCACGGCCGCTTCAAGTACCGCCGGATGCGTGATCAGCGCCGACTCGACTTCGATCGGCGAGACGTAGACGCCCCCGACCTTGAGCATGTCATCGCTGCGCCCTGAGTAGGTGTAATAGCCATCGGCGTCGACCGAGTACTTGTCACCGCTGCGTGTCCACGGGCCCTGAAAGGTTTCGCGTGATTTTTCGCGGTTGTTCCAGTAGGCCATCGCCGCGGTCGCGCCGCGGATCTGCAATTCACCCACCTCACCGACCGGCAAGAGATGCCCCTGATCGTCGACGACTCGCAGGTCATAGCCCGGAATCGGCTGGCCGGTGGTACCGTAGCGAACCTGGCCGGCACGGTTGCTCAGGAACACATGCAGCATCTCGGTCGAGCCGATGCCATCCAGAATTTCGACGCCAAAGTGCTCGGTCCAGCGCTTGCCGATATCGGCCGGCAAAGCCTCACCAGCAGAGGTGCACAAACGCATGCGAAGTTCGCCCCGCGCCGGCAGAGCAGGACTCGCCAGCAGCGAGGCAAACAGCGTAGGCACGCCATAGAAAATGGTCGGCTGCTGTTCGCGCAGCCGCTTGAACACCGCATCGGGAATCGCGCGCTCTGCCATCAACAAGGCAGTCGCGCCCACGGCCATCGGGAAGGTCAGGCCATTGCCCAGCCCGTAGGCAAAAAACAGTTTGGCGGCGGAGAACACCAGATCATCCTCGCGCAGACCGATGACCGGACCGGCAAACAACTCGGCCGTGTTGATCAGGCTCGAATGAATATGCACCGTCCCTTTGGGCGCGCCAGTCGAGCCCGATGAGTAGAGCCAGAAGCAGGCTTCGTCGGGCGAAGTCTCGGCCGGTGTGAACTGTTCGCTGGCAGACGCCAGCAGTTTGGAGAAACCCAGTCGCGGCACCACCGAATTTCCTGCCATCTGGCCCGACAAAATCACATGCTGCAACGCCGGTATTTTGCCCATCAGCGGTTCCAGCTTGGGCCACATCACGTCGGATACGAGCAGCGCACGGGCGCGGCTGTCGCGCAGCATGTACTCGTAATCATCGGTCGTGAGCAGGGTGTTGACGGCCACCGGAATCACGCCGGCCAGAATGCTGCCCAGAAACGCGACCGGCCAGTCGATGGTGTCGACCATGCACAGCAGCACGCGTTGTTCTGGCTGCACGCCCAAGGCCGTGATGGCATTGGCAAAGCGATTGGCTCGTTTGGCCAACTCACCGTAGCTGTAACTGCCGGCGTCGTCGATGAAAGCAATCTTGTCGGCGCGCCCGGCCTGCAGGTTGCGCTCAATCAGGTCGTAGGCGGCGTTGTACTGCCGCGGAAAGTCGACGCGCGGCGGGTTGCTGCTGCGATCAACGCTGCTGAGTTCAGGCATGGTGTTTCCTCTCGCTGCGCTCAACTCGCTCCTGCAAGGTGGCCCAGCCATCGTCAATTTCGGCTTGCAGTGTTTCTATGTCGGTGCTGTTCAGGTTACGGTAGCGCCGCTGCAATCCCAGGTAGTCGGAGACCGGCCGTGTCTTCGTTGTGTGATTGAGTGTGTAGCGGTCGCCATCCTCCACTTCATACAAGGGGAAGGCGCCGGACTCGACCGCGTAACGCGCCGTCATCAAACCCGCATCGTCGGCCACGCCCCAGCCATCCATGCAGGGAATCAGCAGCGTGATGATGCGGGTGCCGCGCATGCCCTTGGCTTTTTCGATCTTGCGCAGCAGGTCCGGCAGATGACCGGCGCTGGCGGTGGCGACATAGGGCACCCGATGCGCTGCCATGATTTCGGTCAGGTTCTTCTTGCGCGAAGTCTTGCCTGCCGGTGTGGAGCCGGTGCGCGCAAAGTGCGGTGTCGAGGAAGACTTCTGGGCTCCCGTGTTCATGTAGCCTTCATTGTCCAGGCAGAAATAGATGAAGTCCTCGTTGCGTTCCGCGGCCGACGAGAGGCACTGAAAGCCGATGTCGTAAGTACCGCCGTCGCCGGCCAGCACAATCACCTGGGTCTCATGTTTGCCCTGGGCATCGAGTGCCCGGCGCAAGCCGGTGGCGGCAGCGGCACTGGCTTCCAGCGTGGGCTGGTAAACCGGGATGCGCAGCGAACTGTAGGGCTGCGGCCCGGCGATGATGGCCATGCAGGAAGGCGGAATCACCGCCATCGTGTTCGGGCCCATCGCCGTCAGGATATGGCGTGCCGACAGGGCATCAATGCAACCCGGGCAGGCGGCGTGCCCGGAGCACAGCATCGCTTCCTGATTGGCTTGTTCTATTTTGATCATGTGTTCACCTCACCCATTGCGATTCGCTCTGCACTTCGCTCTGACCGACCTGCGCAACAAACTCAGCGATCTTTTTCGGCGAAACGTTGACACCACCAACACCAGCGAGCAGGCCATGGATACGCGGCGTCACCTTGCTGCCATAGAGCGCTGAGCGCAGTTCCTGGTGCAACACACCACCATAGCCCGGCGAGTAGTTGCGGTCCAGCACGATCACATCATC
>QYPX01000182.1 GCA_007280205.1 Comamonadaceae bacterium | reverse complement strand
TGGGTGTTCCACGTACCCAGATGGGCGAGGACACTCACACACTTGTTAGCTAGAGGCCAAACAATCTTTGGAGTAACGCATGACATTTGGACCCTACAAGTTACTCAATGTCAGAGTCGATAGCGGCAGTCTTGTGCTGGATCTCGGTGATCAAAACGATCAAGCTGTATATCACCCACGCCGTTTCCTTAGCTTCGGGGACTCTGAGAGAATTCAAGAAGAAGCGACGAAGCTGATCGGGTCTATGGTCGTCACAGAAACTGCCAATGAGGCAAAGAACTCACCAAAGATCTGGTGGAAAAGTGTTCGTAAGTACTCAGAACTGACATTGAAGCCACCGCCAGTGCAAGCGAGGTTTATCAGACCCATACCTAAATTAGTGCTTCCAAGTCCAACAATCGATGCAGAGCAGTCAGTAGCCCAATTGACCGCCAAAGCCCAAGCAGGAGATTCAGATTCCCAATTCAAGCTGGGTGAAATTTACGACGCCGGTAAGGGCGTCCCCCGCAGCTTGGGTAAGGCAATGGACTGGTATCAAAGGGCGGCCGCGCAGGGGCATTCGCTGGCGCGGAAGGTCTTGGGGATAGAAGACACTTCGAGTGCAGACATGGCCCACGCCCCTGTAACAGAAGACAAGCACGTTACAAAGATCTATGGGCCGCCAGGGACGGGCAAGACGAGCGCTCTTTTGAAAGAAGTTAAGGACGCGATTGCCCAGGGCATTAGTCCAGACATGATTGGGTTTTTTTCATTCACAAATAAGGCGACGGACGAAGCAAAAGCCCGGATGGTTGAGTTGTTCCCGCAGTTCAACATCGAAAGCGACTTTCCATATTTTCGAACCATCCACAGCCTAGCCAATCAATCACTTAGAACGCGAGTGAAAGTTATATCTGATAAAGAGGCGATTGAATTTGACAGAGGCGTGATTGTGGAACGACCTTTCATGCGCGAAGGTGACGAATCCTCTCAGGTTGTGCGCGTCAAGCATCCGGTGCTAGATGCAGCAACTACGGCCCGTTCTCTCAAGGTTTCATTTGAGAAATACTTGCAAACCATGGCACGAACCCAGCGTTGGCCTTTGAATAAATGGCTCGGGGTTCCGAGATCACTTTGGACCAAGGAATTGAGCGAACTTGGTATTCGCAAACTTCTGCAATACGAAGTTCGTTATGAGGAGTACAAGAGGACTCTTGGCGTTATTGACTTTGCTGATATGTTGGATCGAGCATTGATCGACCGGATGGCACTGCCTGAGCTAAAGCTATTGTTGGTTGATGAAGCGCAGGATCTGAGTCCAGTTCAATGGGATCTGGTGAGGGCGCTCATAGCTCAATCTGAATCATGTTTCATCGCCGGAGACGATGATCAAGCAATTTGCGAATCTTTTGGGGCTTCTGCGACGGAGTTTATAGATCTACCGGGGAACAAGGAATTTGAAACAATCCTGGATGCGTCCAGGAGAGTTCCACCTGCCATACATACTGCGCTGAAGCCACTGATTGCCAGGCTAGACGCTAAATTTCCACGTCGCACAAGGAAGACATGGAAGCCAAAAGATGATGGCGTTGAAGGTAGCGGCCAGTGCGGCTTTATCAAGAACAGTGACCTTCAGGCCATGTGTCGAGCCGAAACCGGGGGTGGTTCAGGCCAATGTGGTTTCATCAAGAGTAGTGACATGCAGGCGGCGTGTCGGGCCAAGGTGGGCCACTGACTCCAAAAGACACACAGCGGAAGTTGAGACTGCCTAACGGCCTGCTCGATACCGGTCAGTCAGAATGGTGCTTAAGGCGAGGGATTACTGGCCACCATGGTGTGGTTCCCCATACGGCCTGCATTCAGGTTTGCGCTTGCGCCAAAAGCGCCTCAAACTCCGCAACTGGCACCGGCCTACTGAACAGGTAGCCTTGGTAGGTCGGGCACCCCATGGCGGCCAGGCAATCGCGTTGCGCTTCGGTCTCCACGCCCTCGGCAATCACCGCGAGATCCAGGCTGCTGGCCAGCGCAATCACCATCCTGGCAATCGCCGCATCGCCAGGGTCCACAAGAATGTTGCGCACAAAACTCTGGTCAATCTTGAGTTGGTCCAGCGGCAGTCGCTTGAGGACTGACAGCGACGAATACCCCGTACCAAAATCATCCAACGAGAAACGGATCCCCGCAGACTTGAGAGTATTCATTTTTCTCGTCACATCTTCGACATTGGCTACCAACACACTCTCGGTCAACTCGATCTTGAGCAAATGTGCTTTGGCACCGGTACGCAGCAGCGCAGCGAGTACCCGATCGACAAAGTCGCTGTCCCGAAACTGTCGCGCGCTGACGTTGACCGCAATCGTCAATTGGGCAGTCTCGGGGCGCAATGCCCATAGCGCCAACTGTCTGCATGCGGTCTCCATCACCCACAAACCCAAAGGAAGAATCAGACCGGTTTTCTCTGCTTTGGGAATGAACTCGACCGGTGACACCCAACCGCGCAGCGGGTGTTGCCAGCGCAGCAGTGCTTCCACACCAACAATCTTTTTCTCGCCAGCCACTTGCGCCTGGTAGTAAACATGGAACTGCTGACTCCGAAGCGCTTGCCGCAAGTCTTCTTCCAGAACAACGGTGTTCACCATGTCGATCTGCATCTGGCTGTCAAAAAAGCACAAGGTGTTGCGCCCTGCGTCCTTGGCCTTGTGCATTGCCAGATCGGCGCGCACCATGGGGCTGTCCACACTCTCTGCCTGCTCACCAAACAGCGTGATGCCCAGGCTCGCTGTGCTACCGTGTGCCCAGTCGCCGAGTTCGTAGTGCTCACCGAGTCGGCGCAGAATATTTTCCGAAAGCATCGCCGCCTGGGTGGATGCTTGTAACGCACTGTCACCCAGGCCTTCCAGCATCACGATGAATTCATCACTGCCGAGACGGGCCACGGTATCGCTATCGCCCACGCACTCCTTCAAGCGAACTGCGACCTGCTGCAGCAGGAGGTCCCCCTGTTCGTGACCGAGTGTGTCGTTCAGAACCTTGAAGTTGTCCAAGTCCACCAGAAGCAGCGCACCGAATTGCTTCTGCCGAACGCTGCTGAGCAGCGCATCTTGCAACCGGTCCTGCAGCAGCTGGCGATTGGGCAAACCGGTCAGGGTATCAAAATAGGCCAGGTTTTTGACTCGCTGCTCTGCCAGTTTGCGCTCGGTAATGTCACGCTGGATCGAAATCCAATGCGTAAACCAGCCCGCGTCGTTGGCAATCGGAGCGATCGCCAGATCGATCCAGAACTCCTGACCACTCTTGGTGTAATTCAAAACCTCCTCTCGAACCGGCTGCCAGCGACTCAGCGCCAACCGAATCCGGTCCAGGGTTGCCCGGTCGGTTTTCGGACCCTGCGACATGCGCGGCGTGTTACCCAGCGCCTCTTCGCGGCTATACCCTGTGGTGCGCTCAAAAGCATCATTGACAAAAACGATGCGGTTGCCGGGCAGATCGATCGGCTCCGCTTCGGTAATCAAGATGACATCGTTCGCACGGGAAATGCACTGCTCGAAAAGCTGGAGCCTCTCCATCGTCTGCTTGCGCTCGGTGATGTCCTCCACAATCGACCAGATGTATCGCTGGTCGTCGCTTCCGGTAATCATTACGCCCGTCAGCGAGACGGAAACCAGGCTGCCATCCTTGCGGATGTATTCCTTCTCGTAGGGGCCATAGCGCCCGGTGCGGATCAAGGTCTCCATCTGCGCCGGCTCGGAAACCAGGTACTTCTCGGGGGTCAATTTCCAGTAGTCGAGCGCCTTCAATTCCTCAGCGCTGTAGCCACAAATCTTGCAAAAGGCCTCGTTGAAATCGATGAAGCGACCACTCAGGTCGGCCATGGCGATACCGAGGGTCGAGAGTTCGTACAGCCCTTGCAACTGGTCCTGCTTTTCGCGCAGGATCGCTTCCGTCTTTTTCTTGACGGTGATGTCTGAAACCAGGGCGTAAAACCCCTGCACCTCTCCGTTGAAGACGTCCGGAACGTACTGCGCCAGTGCGATGCGCGGCGTCTTGCCACCGGGCACGGGGATGATGCGCTCGAACTGTTGTTCCTCACCCCGCAGCGCCGCTTCGATATAGGGCAGATTGACGCTGTATCGCTCCTCGCCTATCACGTCACGAATGTGCATGCCCGGCATTTTTTCCGGATCGACGCCGAACCACTGGGCATAAGCCCGGTTGCCAAACCGGTTGAGCAAACCGCGATCCCAGTAACCGATCATGGACGGTATCTGTTCGTCCTGGGACTGAAGCTCGCGCTCCAGACGGGGTTCGCCACCCGCAGCGGTCTCAGTCTTGGGCGATTTGTATTGTTCACGGGTCATTTATTGCGTCTCCAGCACAAGGCTACACGTGGTTGGGTCAAGTAACGTCCGCACCTGGCGGACTCTTCTCCTGCCAGGGCAGTACCTTTGCGCGCCTGCGCAAGGCCTCGGGAGCGAGCGCAGAAGAACTCACCTAGCCCCTCAGACATGGATGGAGAGGTCTAGATGGTCATCAACGGTCTTGCCACCCATCATTTGTCGTAAGCCCTCGTAATGCGTCAGGTTTAGGCGCGTGTTCTCAACTGAGCTGACCTATTGCAGTCCGCAGGAACACGATAAGGGCAATGCGCGTGACAAAACAGGGTGGACAAATGTTTATTTCGCTGCTCTTGAGCGGTGGCGCAGTCGTAACCAAACTTATACAAGTGGCTTGCCCGTAAGCTGACGCCCACGATCGACAGCAAACGCTGCACTGCCGGCCCAGGATTTTCTCCATACCTGACGCTCAGTTTTCGACGATCAAATTCAGAGGGATCCGTATATCCATCGCTGCGGGGCAACTGAGATGCGCAGACGCGTGACGGAGCGCAAGTCAAGCCGAACGGAGACCGAGCATCACAAACCGGTTTTCCGCTACAGTAGGAAAACCACAACCCGAAACATTTATGAGCACCTTCGCCAACCAATTGAAGTCTGAAATCGCACGCATTGCAAAAAAAGAAGCCCGCGCAGAGACATCGACACTCAAGAAGACCTCGGCTCAATACCGGTCTGAAATCGCAGCCCTCAAGCGACGTCTTGCTGCTCTTGAGTCGATCGTTGGCAAACTGAGCAAGCAGACCAAGAAAGACGTCAAAGCCGTAGAGCCAGAAAGCACAGAAAACCTGCGTTTTCGGGTTTCAGGATTTGCCGCGTTGCGCAAGAAACTCGGCGTAACCGCCAATGAAATGGGCGTCCTGCTGGGAGTGAGTGGCCAGTCGGTTTACAAGTGGGAACAAGGTAAAGCCAAGCCCAGGGCAAGTCAGCTCAAAGCAATCGCTGCCGTTAGAAAGCTCGGCAAACGTGAAGTGGCCGAACGATTGGCTCAGTGACATCAAGAAGCAAGCACCCCAAGCTCTTCGGCAGTCAATGCTGCCTCAATCTCCCCTCGCAGCACCCTCGCCCTCTCATGGCAAGCATTCACATGCTGCCCCAGCGCGACGCCCACCGCAATCATGTCGGCAGCGTTCAAGGTGCGCACCGTGTTGTCCGCCAGCGTCCAGCCGATTGAGAACGCAGAGTTCATCATGGCCAGCGTCACTGCCCCGGTAATTCGCTGCTGACTGAGCGCATCCGAATCAAACCGTGATCC
>QYPX01000237.1 GCA_007280205.1 Comamonadaceae bacterium | reverse complement strand
GCCTACAACTTCCCCTTGGGTGTCATCTCGCACCTTTACCGCGACATCGCGGCAGGGTTGCCGGGTAATGTTTCGCGTGTTGGCTTGGGAACTTTTGTCGACCCGCGCCAACAAGGCGCAAAAATCAACGCCCAGACCAAGGAAGACTTGGTGGAAGTAGTAACGCTGGGCAACGAAGAGCTGCTGTTCTACCGTGTCCCTAAGCCGCATGTCGCGTTCATCCGCGCCTCGGTTGCCGACACCGACGGCAATCTCTCTATGGAGCGCGAGGCATTGACGCAGGACGCCTTGGCCATCGCCATGGCAGTGAAGAACTCCGGGGGCCTGGTGATTGCTCAGGTAGAGTTCATCACGGAGGCTGGCAGCATGAACCCACGCCAGGTCAAGGTGCCCGGCATGTTGGTGGATTGCGTTGTTGTATCCCCCCCCGAACTTCACATGCAAACCTTCGGGACGGCCTACCACCCTGCCCTGACGGGTGCCATGCGGCGGCCGCTCGATGCCCTTACCCCTCTGCGAATGGACGAGCGCAAGGTAATCGCTCGCCGGGCCGCATTCGAGCTGATGCCCAATGCCGTTGTCAATCTCGGAATTGGCATGCCCGAAGGCGTGGCCGGCGTGGCCAATGAAGAGAGGTTGCTGACCTACATGACCCTCACGGCGGAATCCGGCGTGATTGGTGGCATCCCAGGCAGTGCCATGGATTTCGGCACCGCCGTCAATGCCACAGCGGTGCTGGACACGAACCAGCAGTTCGATTTTTACGATGGCGGAGGCTTGGACCTGGCCATCCTGGGTCTGGCCGAATGTGACTCGCGTGGCAATATCAACGTCAGCCGTTTCGGCCCCAAATTGGCGGGTGCAGGCGGCTTTATCAATATCTCTCAAAACAGCCGCACGGTGCTGTTCGTGGGGACGTTTACCGCTGGTGGTCTCAAGGTTGAGATTGACAAGGGTGCGCTGCGGATCCTGTCGGAGGGGAAACACCGCAAGTTTGTGGCTACGCTGGAGCAGGTGACATTCAGCGGCGAATACGCCGCCAAGGCCGGCAAGCGAGTGCTCTACATTACCGAGCGCTGTGTCTTCGGCTTGACCGCCCAAGGACTCGAACTGCTGGAGATTGCCCCTGGCGTAGACCTGGAGCGTGACATCCTGGCGCACATGGCTTTTCGGCCCATCGTCAGGCAGCCACAGCCGATGGCCGCTTGCATCTTCCGTGACGAGCCGATGGGGCTAAAGGACAACCTGTTGGCCATTGCCTTGATTGACCGCATCTCCTGGCAGCCTTTGCGCAATCGACTGTTTCTCAACTTCCAGGGCCTCAAATTGGTCACACCCAAGGACGCTGCGGATGTGCAACACGCCGTGGAGACAAGGTGCAAGGAAATCGGCCACCGCGTGAATGTGGTCGTGAACTATGACGGGTTCGAGATTCTTGAGCCGGCGCTTGAGGCCTATGCCAAGGTAGTGGAATACATGACTACACATTACTACGACCGCACCACGCGATATAGCACCAGTGCCTTCCTGCTTAATAAGTTGGGACCTGCGATTTATGCGCGGGGCCTGGCGACACACATTTACGAAACACGGGAAGAGGCCGAAGCCGCCCTCTGAATGCGCGCCTTCGTGCAAACGTCGCAATGACCTATCTGAAAGAAGGGACGCACAAACATGTCGACTAGCTCTAACACTGAAGCCCCGCGGCCCCTCGCGGCCGGCCATCTGGTTGAAATTCTGACGGACTTGAACACGCGAATTGCCCGCCTGGCCATCGCCCTGCACATACCCCTCAATACAGACGCGGACATTCAGGAAGCGATCCACACCAGGGATCCGCAAGCCCCGCACGGCGTTGAGCGCCGCGACAGTTCGGAACGCCGCAGCGCGCCCCGCGCCGCCTCCAATCCTGAACGCCGCACGACCCTGCAGCGCTGCGAGTTGCGGGGATTGTTGGTCATGCGCTTTGGCACTGAAATCAAGCTGGTCGAACTGATACGAGCGGCGCCATCGCGTTAGCTCAACGGTTCAGTGGTTCGCACACCGTAGAGGACATCTAAAATGGAACCATGAAAGCCAATTTGTACGCGCTTGCCGCCATTGGCTTGTGGGCCTCGCTCGCCGCGCTGGGTGTAGCGCTGAAACACGTACCGCCCTTCCTGCTGACCGGCATCGCCTTGTGCGCCGGCAGCGTGCTGGCCTGGCCCTACGTCCTGAAGAAGCCGCAACTCTGGAGGGTGCGGCCCAGCACCCTGGCGCTGGGTGTCTTCACGCTTTTTGGCTATCACTTCTTTCTGTTCATGGGGCTGCGTCTGGCCTCTGCGGTTGAGGTCAATCTGGTCAACTATCTTTGGCCATTGTTGATCGTGGTTTTGTCACCCCTGTATCTGGCCGGCGTCAAGTTGCGCGGCGTTCATCTTGTTGCTGCCACGCTGGGTTTCAGCGGCGCCGCTCTGGCCATTTTGGGTGGCGGCGATCTGAACGCAGTTCGCGCTACCAAGGCGAGCTGGGAGCCGCTTGCCGGCTACCTGCTGGCACTGGCCTCTGCCTTCATCTGGGCCAACTATTCCTTGCAAACCAAACGGGGTGAACTCAACAAGCGGGGTTTTCCGTCGGCGGCCATCGGCCTGTTTGGGCTGCTCTCAGGCTTGGCCTCTTTGCTGTGCCATGTGACGCTGGAGCCCTCGGCCAGTCTGAGCCAACAGGACTGGCTGCTCTTGCTGATCTTGGGCTTGGGGCCTTTGGGTGCCGCCTTTTTTCTCTGGGACAAGGCACTGAAAACGGGGGATGTGCGCCAGATTGGTCTTCTGAGCTACCTGACGCCGCTGGCCTCGACAACGCTGCTGCTGCTCGTTACCGGTCGCTCGCTGACCTGGCACACGGCACTGGCAGCCGCCCTGATCATTGGGGCGGCGCTGCTGGGGACACGCAAGAGTCGTGCTTGAAATCAGCGCTCGCTGTGCAAACGCGCCGCGTCAAGGTCGGCCATGATTCGCGGGTCTGCCTTGGCCAGAGCCCAAAGCCGTGCATCAGAACGGGACCGGGCCAGACGCTCGGACCAGCCATCAAGGGCCACCATCACGACATTGGCCAGCTTGCGCGCCGGCGCGGCGAACACCGCCAATGCAACAAAGCCCAACAGCCACATGGCTACCCACGCGGCAAACAAATGCCCGTCAGCCCAGGTTTCAACCAGTTGGTCGGCAACCACCACCAGCGCCGACACCATGGCCGCCAGCAGCATCAAACTCAGACCCCGGGTGCTGTCCAGACTGCGGTACAGCGCACGCGCCGCGAAAAATGCCGATTCGAGCCGCTCCACGCCTGGATGACGGGTCGGGAAACTGGGTTGAATAAAACTTGTCATTGAGAGATCCTTGCTTCAATACCCCGCTGAAGAGCCGGGAGGCAAGGCAATACTAGGGTTTATACTAGTACGATGCAAGTTTATTTATGTGATCATATATATTCACAGTAGTGATTAATTGACTCCTTGAACCCCCTCAATTTCCGCACACTCGACTTGAATTTGCTGCGGATTTTCGACGAGGTCATGTCCGAACGCAGTCTGACCCGGGCCGCGCACAATCTCTCGCTGACCCAGCCAGCCGTCAGCAACGCCCTGCGGCGCTTGCGCGAGACCGTCGGTGATGAACTGATCAAACGCGAGGGTCAGGCGATGGCACCCACAGCACGCGCGCTGGCGCTGTGGCCGGCCGTGCGTGAGGCCTTGCGTCAACTGCAGGACGTGTTGACACCGAGCGGTTTTGTGCCGTCGCAGGCCGGCAACACCTTCGTGCTGGCGATGGCTGACGCGACCGCCGCCGAGCTGATACCGGGCCTGGTCGAGATCATGGACCGCGATGCCCCCGGTGTCTCGATTCGCGTCGTGCCACTGACCACGCGCGACCCGCGCCGCTTGCTTGACAAAGAGGCGGTCGATCTGGCCCTGGGCTACTTTCCGGCCGCCCTTGCCGATCTGACAGCCCGTGCCCAGGCCGGTGAAGCGGTGGCTTTCGCGCACCGGCGACTCTACAGCGGGGAGTACGTGTGCGTGATGCGTCGCGAGCACCCCTTGGCCGGGCAAGAGCTGACGCTGGAGCACTATTGCGCCGCACGCCACTTGCTTGTCAGTTTTTCCGGACGCCCCTTTGGCTTTGTGGACGAGGCTTTGGCACTGATCGGACGTGAGCGCCGCGTCGTTCTCACCGTGAACCAGTTTTTTGCCGCAGGCAAGGTGGTAACGCACTCCAATCTGCTGACAGTGTTGCCGCGTCACTTCGTCAATGGCACCGGCTTTTCGGATCAACTGGTGTTGCGCGAATTGCCTTTTGCCGTGCCACCGGTGCACGTAGACGCCCTCTGGCACCACCGCATGCACCGCGTCAGTGCTCACGAGTGGTTGCGCAGCACCGTTGCAACGGTGGCCAATTCAGCCTTCGCCGTCAGACAATCACAGAATGAAGATTCAACTGCTATCAGACCTGCACCTTGAGGTCCACCCGCAGTGGGTCGCCACCCCGGCGCCAGGCGCCGACTTGCTGGTGCTGGCCGGTGACATTGGCTCCTACCAGGCCGGCTCTCTCTTGGGCGACGATGATTTTGGTCTGGCGCGCTTCTCGCCGCTGCATGGCTGGCCGACGCCCGTTCTGTTTGTGCCCGGCAACCATGAATACGATGCGCTGGACTTCGATGCAGCGCACATCCGCTTGCGCCAGACTTGCGAACGTCTGGGCATTGTCTGGCTGGAGCGCGAAGTCTTCACCTGTCAGGACAGGAGTGGCCAGGCCGTGCGCTTCGTTGGCACCACGCTGTGGAGTGATTTTGATGCCCTCGGTCCGGCCAACACGGCAACCGAGACCGGCTCCTCTGCCCTGTTGGCGCAGCAACTCAGGGCGCGCGAGAAGGCTTTTCGCGCCGCCAATTACTACCTCAAGAAGACCGGTACGACACGCCAGGGTCTGCCGATGCTGGCCGAACAGGTGCGCCAACAAGCGCTGGTCTGCCAGCAGTGGTTGGCAGGCGCCTTGCACCTGCCCTTTGCCGGCCGCACCGTGGTCGCGACCCATTTCGCTCCCAGCCTGTTGAGCACGGACCCGCGCTACGGGCTCACTCCCGGCAGCGCCGGATTTTGCAACGGGCTGGACACACTGCTGCTACAGGCCCAACTCTGGTTGCATGGTCACCTGCACGCGCCGTGCAGCTATGTCAAGAACGGCTGTCGCGTCATCGCCAATCCGCTTGGTTACGCCAGAAAAAACGAGCAGAACGCTTTCCGGTCGGCACTATTGATCGAGCTTTGATCTGTCGTCGACCTTGGGTACACTGGCGTTTTGACTGAGGAACAATAATGAAAATTCTTCTCGCCGTCGATGGCAGCGTTTACACCAAGAAAATGCTGGCTTACCTGACCACGCATGATGAGCTGTTCACCCAGGGCAACGAGTACACGGTGTTCACGGTGCAACCCGAGCTGCCGCCCAGGGCCAAGGCGGCCGTGGGGAAGGACGTGGTGGCCAGCTACCATTCAGAAGAGGCGGAAAAAGTGCTGGCCCCGGTGTCCAAGTTCCTGCTGCGCCATGGCATCGACGCCAAGAGCGCCTGGAAGACCGGGCCGGCTGCAGAGACCATTGCAAAGCTCGCTGCCAGCGGAAAATTTGACCTGCTGGTGATGGGCTCACACGGTCATGGGACGCTGGTCAATCTGGTGATGGGGTCGGTCGCGACCAAAGTACTGGCCCACTGCAAGGTACCGGTTCTGCTGGTCCGCTAACGAAGGGCGGCTGACCCGCTGTTGGGTGTGAGCGATAGCGCTGCGGCGCGGGTCAGGGCTTCGGTCAGCGCGTCCAGTACCGCAGAGTCCAGATTCCAGCAATGCCAGTACAGGTCAACCGGTAGCGCGTGCCCCGGCGCAATGTCCACCAGGCGCCCTTGCCTGAGGAGTTCGCTGACCTGCAACTGCGGCACCACGCTGACACCCCAACCGTCGAGCACGGCTCGGACCTGGCCTTCGGAACTGGGCACGTACAACTGGCTCAGGGCGACCTGCTTGAGCTTGAGGGCACGCCCGACAAACTCGGACTGCAGATCGTCCTTGCGGTTGAAGGCAATGAAAGGCAGGCTGCGGAAATTCTGTGGCGACAAACCGCCCCGGCAATGTTCAGCTGCCCAGCCGGTTTGCGCTACGGCGACGTAGGACATGGCTCCCAGAGGCACCAGGCGGCAACTGCGCAAGGCCTGCTTGACGGTGGTGACGCAACCCAGTACCTGGCCTTCGCGCAGCCACTCGATGGTGAAATCCTGGTCATCGGTGATGATCTCCAGGCCCAGGCCCTGCTGCGCCAGTCGACCCAGTGCCGGCAACGCCCAGGTGGCGATGCTGTCCGCGTTGATGGCAATCGAAATCCGCTCGGCAGCGCGGCTACTGCCTGCGGCGCCGGGTGTCAGGTCCTTCAGGTCGCGCTCCAGATCAGCCCGCAGCAAACGCATCTGCATGGCGTGTTTGAGCAGCAAGCGCCCGGCCGAGGTCGCTCGCAAGGGCCTGCTGCGCACGATCAGCACGGTTCCAACCTGGACTTCGAGTGAGCGCAGGCGCTGCGAGACCGCCGATTGGGTGATCGACAGGCGCACCGCCGCGCGCTCAAAGCCACCCTCTTCGACGATGGCTGCGAGACACTCCAGCGCATTGGTGTCAAGAGTACTCATATAAGAATTTCTGATATTTACCGTTAAAGTTTAGCTGTTCTTTTGTTATTGCTGCACCTCGGCGATGGCGCGCCAAGTCTGTGCACTGCCTATTCGATGACTTGATTTTTCGCAACACGGCGCCCGCCTGCGCGACTATTCTGAAACCCTATTTCTGGTGCTGTGTGGTTCATCTTTGGAGCAGACATGAAGACCGATTCAGATCTAAGACACGACATTCTGACCGAGCTGGCCTGGGATCCTGTCGTTCCGGAGGCCAAAGTCGGAGTCGCAGTCAGCGACGGCGTGGTGACGCTAAGCGGGCACCTCGACACTTACGCGGAAAAGATCGCCACCCAGCGCGCGGTCGAGCGGGTGTCGGGCGTACAGGCCATCGCGCTGGAGATTGACGTGGTGCCGCAGGGTGTCCACAAACGCAGCGACACCGAGATTGCGATGGCGGCCGAGCAGGCGCTGGGCTGGAACACCTCGGTGCCCAAGGACCGGGTCAAGGTGGCGGTGGAAAAAGGCTGGGTGACGCTGAGCGGCGAACTCGACTGGAACTTTCAAAGGGGCGCGGTCGAACGCATGATTCGCCCGCTGAAGGGCGTGCTGGGCATTACCGACAACATCACGCTGAAGTCGCTTCCGATGCCGGCCAACCTGTCGGCGCGGATCCAGGATGCATTGACTCGCCAGGCCTCGCGTGAGGCCAGACGCATCGAAATTGCCGTGGATGGCAGCGTCGTGACGCTGCGCGGACATGTCCACTCCTGGGCCGAGCGCAACGCGGCTGAAGGCGCGACCTGGTCCGCCCCGGGTGTCAGCCGGGTCGACAATCAGTTGACCGTCCGGGCCTGACGGATCACTCGATCTACCCGATCAGCAGGGTGCACGTCGACGACTACATCGTGTTTGACCGCCAGCAGCTCGCCCATGAGCGTGCCGAATTTCAATCTGCGCGCGAAACCGAGTGGGCACGCAGCAGGCAATCCTGGAACGCCCGGGCGGCCCGGGAAGGCTGGGGCGCACGCCGCACAATGCAGAAAAAGCTGCAGCTGTACTGAAACAATTCCGGCTGTATCGCGCGCATCTGGCCGTCGAGCACAAAGGGCTGCGCATAGTGATCGGGCAGGAACCCGAGGTACTGGCCCGACAGGATCAGCGTGGCAATCGATTCCTGGTCATAGCCAGTGGCTTTGCGCGACAGGCGTCGCTGCTGGCTGATCTCCATATTGGGCGAGTGGTAGCCCAGACCGGCAAAGTTGTGTTCACGCAAATCGTCCCAGCTCAGGTTCAACGGATCGGCCCCGAACAGCGTGTGCTGCGCACCACAGTACAGCTGCATGGTTTCGTCAAACAACTCGTCGTAGGTCAGGGTGTCGGAATTGCGATGTCCCGGAATCACGCCGACCTGAAACTGGCCATCGATCACGCCGCGCTCGATCGCGTTCAGCGCTGCCACATACAGGTGCAGATTCACCTCGGGCGCCAACTCGGAAAAAAGCGCTATCGCCGCGCCGAGCCGGGCTTGCGGGTTGCTGGCCGTCTTGTCAAAGACGGCAATATTGAGCTGCCCGCCCATGCGGCGATGGATTTCGTCGACGCTGGCACGAAAAGCGTCGGCACCGGCCAGCAGGCGCAGGGTCTCGGTATAGATCTGCTGACCTTCGGCGGTCAGGGCGAAACCGGCGCGTCCGCGCCGGCAAAGGGTCAGGCCAAGGCGGGTTTCGAGGTCCTTGATGTGTCGACTGACGGTGGAGCTGCCAATATTGAGCTCCAACTCCGCCGCCGCCATGCCGCCGCACTCGACCACGCTCCTGAACACGCGCAGCAAGCGGATGTCCATGTCACTGAGCTGACCCAAGGCAGAGCCACTTTTTACTTTCATAATTTGACAACTAAAGATTGATACTTATACATTTACAAGAGTAACAGAGTTCTTCAGAATCGCCCAATCCCAACCTCAAACCGGAGCCAAAATGGAAATGAACGAAGCAAAGCACCTGAGCGCCGCCCGTACCGACGCTGCCTGGCTGGACGCGCACTGGATGCCTTTTACGGCGAACCGTGAATTCAAGGCCAAGCCACGGCTGATGGTGGCGGCCCAGGGTTGTTATTACACCGACAACCATGGCAAGAAGATTTTTGACGGCCTGTCGGGTCTGTGGTGCTGCGGTTTGGGACACGGGCGCAGCGAGATTACCGAGGCTGCAACGCGCCAGTTGGCCACGCTGGACTATTCGCCTGCCTTTCAATTTGGCCACCCTTTGTCGTTTGAGCTGGCCAACAAGCTCAAGGAACTGACCCCCGCCGGTCTTGACTATGTGTTCTTTACCGGCTCTGGCTCAGAGTCGGCAGATACCTCGCTCAAGATGGCGCGTGCTTACTGGCGCGCCAAGGGAATGGGCCAGAAGACACGCTTGATCGGACGCGAAAAAGGCTATCACGGCGTCAACTTTGGCGGCATCTCGGTCGGCGGCATCGGTGGCAACCGCAAGACCTTCGGCCAGGGCATCGAGGCGGACCATCTGCCCCACACGCAACTGGCAAGCAACGCTTTTTCGCGCGGCATGCCCGAGAAGGGCGCCGAACTGGCCGACGATCTGCTCAAACTCATCGCGCTGCACGACGCCAGCAACATCGCGGCCGTCATTGTCGAGCCGTTCTCGGGTTCGGCCGGTGTCGTGATTCCACCCAAGGGTTACCTGCAACGCCTGCGTGACATCTGCACCGCCAACAACATCCTGCTGATTTTTGACGAAGTGATCACCGGTTTTGGCCGCGCTGGCGCCTACACCGGTGCCGAGGCTTTTGGCGTGACACCCGACATCATGAATGTCGCCAAGCAAATCACCAACGGTGCGCAGCCGATGGGCGCGGTGCTGGTGAAGAAGGACATCTACGAAACCTTCATGGCACAGGGCGGTCCCGACTACATGCTGGAATTCGCCCATGGCTATACCTATTCGGCGCACCCGGTTCCCTGCGCTGTGGCGCTGGCCACGCTGGATCTGCTGGTCAAGGAGAACATGGTCGAAAAAGTGAAAGCACTGGCGCCGCATTTCGAGCAAGCCGTGCACAGCCTCAAGGGTGCCAAGCACATCACCGACATCCGCAATTTCGGTCTGGCCGCCGGGCTGACCATCGATGCCCTGCCGGGCGAGCCGGCGCGCAGACCTTATGAGATCGCCATGGCGATGTTGCAAAAAGGTTTTTACGTGCGTTACGGCGGCGATACCATCCAGTTGGCCCCCCCCTTCATCACCACGCCAGAGCAGATCGACAGCCTGATCAATGCCCTGGGCGAAACCATCAATCAAACTGCCTAAGCATGTCATCCCGGCGCAGGCCGGGATCCATCTTGTCCTTGACTATCATCCACTTACACCCCTCTGGATTGCGGCCTTCGCCGCAATGACAGTTTTTAGGAAATGCTTCCATGTCAAATCTTCCTCAAATTCAACACCTGATCGGTGGCCAGATCGTTGCTGGCGGTAGCCGCTCGCAAGAGGTTTTCAACCCGGCCACGGGCAAGGCTGAAAAGCGCGTACTGCTGGCCGACAAACTCACGGTCGAACAAGCCATTGCCAATGCGCATGCAGCTTACCCGGCGTGGCGCGCCACGCCACCGCTGAAGCGCGCGCGCGTCATGAGCACGCTCAAGGTGCTGCTGGAAGCCAATGCCGAGCGCATCTGCGCTCTGGTCACGGCCGAGCACGGCAAGGTGCTGGCCGACTCTCTGGGTGAACTGCAGCGCGGCATCGAGAATGTCGAATACGCCAGCTACGCGCCCGAACTGCTCAAAGGCGAGCACAGCAAGAACGTTGGCCCCGCCATGGATTCCTGGAGCGAATTTCAGGCGCTCGGTGTCACGGCCGGCATCACGCCGTTCAATTTCCCCGTGATGGTTCCCTTGTGGATGTGGCCGATGGCCATCGCCTGCGGCAACACCTTTGTGCTCAAGCCTTCCGAGCGCGACCCCAGCAGCGCGCTGCTGGTGGCGCAACTGGCGCTCGATGCCGGATTGCCCCCCGGTGTGCTCAACGTGGTCAACGGCGACAAGGAAGCAGTGGACACCCTGCTGGGCGATCCGCGCGTACAGGCCATCAGCTTTGTTGGCTCGACACCGATTGCCCAATACATCTACGCCACCGGCTGCGCCAACGGCAAGCGGGTGCAGGCGCTCGGAGGCGCCAAGAACCACGCCGTGGTGATGCCCGACGCCGATGTCCCGAACGCCGTCAGCGCGCTGATGGGAGCCGCTTACGGCTCGTGTGGCGAGCGCTGCATGGCGATCCCGCTGGTAGTGGCGGTGGGCGATGCCACTGCCGACGCGGTAGTGGCCGGCCTGAAGGTGGAAATCGCCAAGATGAAGGTCGGCCCCGGTACCGATGCCAGCAACGACATGGGTCCTCTGGTCACCCAGGCCCACTTTGAAAAAGTCAAAGGCTATGTGGACCAGGGCGTGCTCGAAGGGGCCACCTTGGTGGTCGATGGACGAAATGTCAAGGTCAACGGCCATGAAGACGGCTACTTTCTGGGCGCCTGCCTGTTTGACAACGTCAAGCCCGGCATGAAGATTTACCAGGAAGAAATTTTTGGACCGGTGCTCGGTGTCATGCGCGTCAAGACACTGCAGGAGGCGATGGATTTGATCGACGCCCATGAGTACGGCAACGGCACCTGCATCTTTACGCGCGACGGCGAAGCAGCGCGCTATTTCAGCGACAACATCCTGGTCGGCATGGTGGGCATCAACGTGCCACTGCCGGTGCCGGTGGCCTACCATTCCTTTGGCGGCTGGAAGCGCTCCCTGTTTGGCGATCTGCACGGCTACGGGCCGGACGCGGTGCGCTTCTACACCAAGCGCAAAACCATCACCCAGCGTTGGCCGTCGGCCGGCGTGCGCGAGGGTGCGCTGTTCAGTTTCCCGACCAACCGCTAACTCTCATGGGGCCACACGGATGTTTTCTTCCGTGCGGGCCTCTTCGAGCAGCCAGCGCCGAAAGGCCTTGACGGCGGGCCGGCCAGCAATGACCTCGGGCGTTACCAGGTAGTAGGCATAGTGCTGTTCGACCACGATGTCGAACGGCGCCACCAGTCTGCCCTCAGCCAGCGCCACCGCCACCAGAGGCTTGGACGCCAGCGCAAGACCCAGCCCATCGACCGCCGCCGCAAAGACCAGACCGGAATCGCTGAAGTGCGGGCCAGCGTTGCTGTCAACACCCGTGACACCGGTCAGTCGGAGCCACTCTTGCCAGCTTGGGCGGGCGCGCTCATCGGCAATCGAATCGTCATGCAGCAGCACCTGAAACTGCACATCTGAGGGCTCACGCAGCGGTGTGGCCGATTGCAAAAGCTTCGGACTGCAGACGGCGATGTAGTCGGAGCCGAACATGCGGTCAACGCGAAAACCCGGGTAACTGCCGGAGCCATAGCGAATCACCACCTGTGAATCCTCTTCGCGCAAATCAACGTTGTCAAAAACAGGCGCCGCCACCGACTGCTCGGCGTCAATGGCGATGCGGGACCGGATGATCTGCAGGTTCAGGTCCGGCTGCGCCAGCGTCAAACGGCGCAGGCGTGGCACCAGCCAGCGCGCTGCAAAGGAGGGCGGCGCGACGATCACAAGCCGTCCACCGTCCACATGGTCGTGCGCACTTTCGACCGCTGCAGCAAAACACTCCAACCCTTCTCTCACTTTGGGCAGCATGGCCAAACCTTGCGGCGTGAGTTCGAGGGCACGGGGCAAACGCCGAAAAAGTGGCAGGTTGAGGAATTCCTCCAACAATTTGATCTGGTGACTTACCGCCGTTGGTGTCACCGACAACTCACTGGCCGCCTTCTTGAAGCTGAGGTGCCGCGCCGCCGCATCGAAGGCACGCAGGGCGTTCAAGGGCGGCAAACGGTACGACATGGATGAAATTTTCTTCGGCGTCAGATGAGAATTGATCGTTTGCTGCGACGCAGCATCCCCATTATCGTAGCGCTGTGATCTCAAAAGGAACACACGTCAAAAGAAAGGTCCGACACGATGGAAGCCAGTTATCTCGATATCGAAGTTCTCGTTCAGCAGGCGCGCCAGCAGCGCAGCCAGGCCGTGGAAGCAATGCTTGTTGCAGGCTGGAAAAAATGCAAGGAATGGTTCAGTGCACATGCGATGGGTCAGCCAATCGTCTGGCGCACTTTGCCCCCTTGACTTTTCTTGTCCCGTTTTAACGCCTGGAGTTCTTATGAAAAATTTCTTTAGCCTGGTCAACCTGACCATCGGCCTCCTGTTTCTTCTCGTCGGATCGGGGATCTTCGCCAGCATCTCGCGCACACCAGCCAACGCGGGCGCCGCCTTGGTCGCGCTGCTGATCGCGGCGGTCTGCCTCTGGCTGGCCAAGCAGTCCGTTTTTGAAGGCAAAGCACAGTTGCCCTGAAGCCGCGCTCAGGGCCGCAAGACGGCCTGCAGGCGATCGCGTTTGGGCGGTAAACCGGGGCACTTTTCTACCGAGAAGCCCAGTTGGCGCAAGCGCTCACGAACGCTGCTGGCCACCGTATAGGTCGCAAGCGCAGTTCCCGGTCCGCAGTGCTGCGTCACCAGATGCAGGGTCTGTGCTGACCACATCTGCGGGTTCAGCGCCGGACTGAAGCCGTCCAGATACACCGCATCCGCCTGGCATTTGAGCTCTTGCAGCATGGCCTGCACCTCACCCACGGCCAGCGTCAATTGCACGCGCCCCCCGGCAAAACTCCAGTGCTGAATTCCCGGCGCCAGGCCGTGCCAGACTTGAGCCAGTTGCGCGGCCAGCACCGGTAGCCGCAAGGCGATGGCGGGCTCGGCCTGGTCTTCGGCACTGGCCTTGCAGGCACTGCGAACCAGGTCCGCGGCGGACACCGGAAAGGCTTCAACCGACACAAACTGCAGTATTTGGCTTCGCTGCGGGTCGCCCTCCCAGGCAGCCCAGGTGCAGAGGAAGTTCATTCCCAGTCCAAAGCCGGTTTCGAGCACCGAAAAGCGGTCACGTCCGCGCCACGCGGCCGGCAACCCGGTGCCAGCCAGAAAAACAGCCACAGCCTGCGCCAGCCCACCCGAGCGCGAACGGTAGCGATCCTTGAAGCGCGGGCTGTGCGGGCTGCCGTCAGGCATCCATACAACGCTTTCACTTGCAGCGCCAGTGAGCACCGTTGGCGGGTTCCTGTCCTTGTCCATAGCGTTTGAAAATTCAGAGCCAGGAGGCAATGTACCCTTTGTCACAGCCATCCCTAATTCATTAGTTTTATGAATGAAGTAATAGATATATTAATTATTGTTCTCAAATACCGCTGCTTGCAACACACTGCGTTCTTTTACAACCCTGAATCTGGAGCACAACATGCTGATCGGCCTACCCAAAGAAATCAAGAACAACGAATACCGCGTCGGCCTGACTCCTGCCAGTGTGCGCGAGCTGACGTCGCATGGGCATCAGGTGCTGGTCCAAACCGGTGCCGGTGCTGCTATCGGCTTGTCCGACGAGCAATACAAGGCCGCCGGCGCCACGCTGGCAGCGGACGCCAAAGAAATTTTCGCCAAGGCCGAGATGATCGTCAAGGTGAAAGAGCCGCAGCCACAGGAGTGCACCATGCTGCGAGCCGGTCAGATTCTCTACACCTACCTGCACCTCGCGCCCGATCCCGAGCAGACCGCGGCTCTTGTCAAGTCGGGCGCTGTCTGCATTGCCTATGAAACCATCACCGGCCCGGGCGGCGGTCTGCCCTTGTTGGCACCGATGAGCGAAGTAGCAGGGCGCATGGCCGTGCAAGCCGGCGCTGCCCATCTTGAAAAGTCCAAAGGCGGCATGGGCATTCTTCTGGGCGGCGTGCCCGGTGTGCCAGCGGCCCATGTGGCCATCATTGGTGCCGGCGTCGTTGGCACGCACGCCCTGCAAATGGCCGTCGGCATGGGCGCGCGCGTCACCGTGCTGGACAAGAGCGTAGACCGCCTGCGTCAACTCGACCTGATCTTTGGCAACCGCATCACTACCGTGTACTCCAACGCCCACAGCGTAGAAGAAGCCGTGCTGGATGCCGACCTCGTGGTCGGTGGCGTGCTGGTGCCGGGCGCGGCAGCGCCCAAACTGGTCACGCGCGACATGATCTCGCGCATGAAAAAAGGTGCGGTCATCGTTGACGTGGCCATCGACCAGGGTGGCTGCTTCGAAACCTCGCATGCCACCACCCACGCCGAGCCAACCTACGTGGTTGACGGTGTGGTGCACTACTGTGTTGCCAATATGCCGGGCGCCGTGGCGCGCACCTCGACCTTTGCACTGAACAACGCCACCATCGGCCACGCCGTGGCACTGGCCAACAAGGGCTGGAAGCTGGCCCTGCGCGACGATGCACACCTCAAGAACGGACTCAATGTCGCCAACGGTCATGTGACCTACGAAGCGGTTGCGCGTGACCTGGGTTACGCCTATGTAAGCGCCGACAGTCTGCTGGGCTGAGCTTGCGGCGTAGGCGGCATGCCATGCCGCCTACAATTTGCCGATGAACAGCCCCACCCTCACCATCGATGTCGTCTCCGACGTTGTCTGTCCCTGGTGCTATATCGGCAAACGCAAACTCGAAGCTGCCCTGGCGAGCGCAGGGGCCGGCGACCTGCCGACGACGGTGACCCGCTGGCATCCATTTCAGCTCAATCCGGACATGCCGGCGCTGGGTGTGCCGCGAAAGCAGTACCTGGAAGACAAGTTTGGCGGACCAGAGCGCGCCGCGGAAATCTACCAGCGGGTCCGCGCCGCCGGTCTGGCCGTCGGACTGCAGCTCAATATCGACGGCATCACGCGCCAGCCCAACACACTGGCAGCACACGCGCTGATTGCCTTTGCCCAGCAGGGTGACGCGGATGGCAACGACATCAAAGAGCGTCTGCTGAAGGCCTATTTTGTTGAAAACCGCTTCATCGGCGACGCCCTGGTGCTGGCTGAAATCGCTGAAGAAGCGGGACTGAGCGCATCAGCCGCCCAAGCCTTTGTGACTGACCCGCAACAACTGGCGCAAGTGGCGCAAGCCGATGCCCATGTCCGCAGTCTGGGCATCAACGGTGTACCGTTCTTCATCTTCAATCAGACGGTGACACTGTCGGGTGCGCAGGACCCGACCATCCTGCTGGCCGCGATGCAGCAGGCCAGCAAAGCCAAATTCGCTTAGATTGCCCCGATGCCTTTATCCCATTTGAGCCGCAAGGCCCAGCCCCCCGGCTTCTCCCAATCCGAGTTCAGGGCTGCACTGGGCATGTTTGCCACAGGGGTGACCATCGTCACCGCACGCAACGCCGCGGGAGAACCCGTTGGATTGACCGCCAACTCTTTCAATTCGGTGTCACTCGACCCACCCCTGGTCCTGTGGAGTCTGGCACGCTCTGCCGCATCCATGCCAGCTTTCAGCGCTGGATCGCACTACGCGATCAACATCCTGAGCGCCGACCAGCAAGCATTGGCGCAGCGCTTTGCCAGCAAGGGCGTAGACCGCTTTGCCGACCTGGCGTTTATTGATGGCACTGGCGGCGCGCCCTTGCTGACTGGAGCGGCGGCCTGGTTCGAGTGTTTCAACCGCAGCCGCTACGACGAGGGTGATCACGTGATCTTTGTTGGCGAGGTGGAGCGCTGCTCGCACCGCTCCGGCGCTTCACCCCTGCTCTTTCATGGTGGCAAGTTCTACGCGGAGCACGCCTTGTGAAGAAACGCATTCGGGCCGTCGCTTAACACTTCTTCCCATGACGGCACGCAAAGACCATCTTGACGCCTTGGCCGTAAGCCTGTTGCTGGCCTGTTGCCTGTTCTGGGGCTTTCAGCAGGTGCTGGTCAAGGCGACCATCCCGGAACTGCCGCCCATCTTTCAGGCCGCGCTGCGCTTTGCCGGAGCGACCGTCCTGCTGTGGCTGTGGTGTTGGTGGCGCCGCATACCGCTGTTTGGGCGGGATGGCTCGCTCTTCACCGGCATCCTGGCCGGCGCTTTGTTTGCACTTGAGTTTGCCTGCCTTTATGCCGGGCTGCAGTTTTCGGCCGCCTCGCGCCTGACCGTTTTTCTTTACACCTCACCGTTCTGGGTCGCGGTGCTGCTGCCGCTTTTTGTGCCGTCCGAGAAAATCCGTCCATTGCAGTGGCTCGGTCTGGCCTTGGCCTTTGCGGCCGTGGTGTTTGCCTTGCGCGATGGTTGGGGCTCTGCCAGCGCTGTTGATCAATGGCGCGGTGACCTGCTGGCTCTGGCAGCCGGCATGTTTTGGGGCCTGACCACCGTCGTCATCCGCGGCACGCAACTGACACGAGTTTCGCCTGAAAAGCTGCTGTTCTATCAGGTCGGCATCAGCGCAATCGCGCTGCCCGTCCTGTCCTGCGCGCTGGGCGAGCAGTGGGTCTGGAACTTCAGCGCCTTCAGCACCGCCTCGCTGCTGGCACAGACCGTGGTCGGTGCCTTTGCCAGTTATCTGGCCTGGATGTGGATGCTGGGGCGCTACCCGGCTACCAAGATTTCGGCCTTTGTTTTTCTGACGCCGGTCTTTGCCCTGCTGTTTGGTGCGCTCTGGCTGCACGAGCCGGTCACCCTGAATTTGATACTCGCACTGGTCATGGTGGCGGCGGGCATCGTCCTGGTGAATCGCAAGCCGGCAGGGTAGCGCTCGACGCAAGTTCTCTGCCCAAGCTATAATCGCAGCGTCGAGAGACAAAATTCGGCTCCATGCCGTGAGGTGATTCGGTTCATCCTATATCTCTCGATCCATCTTCCCGACACCCGCTCTACTTTCCAAAGTCAGCGGGTGTTCTTTATTGAAAATCACAAACTCACCCCGATCACGGCCTCGCCTTTTCGGTGGCATCAGATCCATATCGATGACCTCCAGCGTCTGAGGCCAGATGAAGTCAAGAAACCGCACCTCGCCCCGCTCGTAAAAGCGCTGTAGCGCCCACAAAAAGTAATCTGCCGCTTGGAGCCCGGCATGATCTCTGGGAAACCCACAAATCACCTCGGTAGGTTTTGGTCGTTTCAAGCCCATCGCCGCCTCCAGCGCCTGATCGCCATGAGCAATCGCATCCATGAACGCTCGGGTCCGCGGTTTGTGGCCTCGCTGCGCAAATACCACGCGATGCTCGCCATAGCCGTGCAGGCGTGAAAACAGACGGCGCGTCAGTTCGTCATACAACTCATGACCATTGGCGTCATAGCGGTAGCCTGGTTCGATGCGCCGGCGTTGTGTGGCGTAATCCAGCAGCTTGAGCTTGTCACGAACTACGGCGACAAAGCGCAGCTCGTGTTGCGCCAGCAGTTTGAACACCAGAAACCGAACTTCGGTGGGGTCGTCTTTGGCATGAAAGTTCACTGCCGTGCGTTGTCGCGTCGGGTCCAGCGACGGCACACCTTTGAAATACGCGTCGGCCAACAACTCCGAGCGCAAGCGGTTCAGGTCAGCCGCCAGCACATCCACATCACGGCATTCCAGCTTTCCTTCAATGAAAAAGCGGGAGCAGCCTTCGGTGGCCACCACCACTTTGCCGCCTCTGGCAAACAGCGCGGGATCACCAGCCTCATCCACAAACCAGGTAGTGATGGCGTCAGGCTCGTTGGCGACGTAGGTGTTGGTGGGAACGACTGACATAACTTCAGTAAGGCCCTGCTCAAGAATCAATTCCAGATCGTCGATATCGACCGTGCCAGTGATCAGTTTGCCGCGCTACGCTCGAAATGACAAATTCATAAGAGCGTGCTACACAACCCCAGCCCCGCGCAATGCGGCAATAGCGTCATCGTCCAGACCCAGCTCAGCTAACACTTCGTCCGTGTGTTCGCCCAGCACCGGCGGCGCGCGGCGCAGCACTGGCGGGTTTTCCATCAGGCGCAGCGGGCTGGCGACCGTGGCAATGGAGGTCACGGTCGTCTTCGCCGACGCTGCCGGCGTCAAGGACTGATTCACCACCAGAGAACGCGCTTGCACCTGGGCATCGGCAAAGCCCTGTCCGATGTCGTTGATCGGGCCACAGGGCACAGCCTTGTCCTCCAGCGCGCTAATCCACTCTAGCGTGGTGCGCGTAAGGGTCACTGCCTGCATTAACGTGATCAGCGCCTCGCGATGCTTCACACGCAGGGTATTGCTGGCAAAGCGCGGGTCGGCAGACCACTGCGGATGCGCTGCCACCTGACAGAAGCGCGCAAACTGCCCATCGTTGCCAATGGCCAGCAGCATGGATCCGTCTGAAGTCTGAAAGTCCTGATAAGGCGCCAGGCTGGGGTGGCTGTTGCCCTGTCGTTGCGGGATTTGCCCCGTGTTCAGAAAACCAGCCGCCTGATTGCCCAGAATAGCCATGCCGACATCAAGCAGCGCCATATCGATGTGCTGGCCCAGACCGGTCCGGTGCCGCACTTCAAGCGCGGCCAGAATAGCGCTGCAGGCATAGACACCGGTAAAAATGTCCGTCACAGCAACACCGACGCGCTGCGGACCGCCGCCGGGGACGTCATCCGAACGCCCGGTGATGCTCATCATGCCGGTCATGGCCTGGATCATCAGGTCGTAGCCGGCCCGTTCGGCATAGGGGCCATCCTGACCGAATCCGGTCACCGAGCAGTAGACCAGGCGCGGATTGAGCACCTTCAGACTGGCGTAGTCCAGACCATACTGCTGCAAACCGCCAACCTTGAAGTTCTCCACCAGAATGTCGCTTTGCACGGCCATCTGGCGAATCAGCTTCTGCCCCTCAGCCTGAGCCATGTCGATGGTGATGGAGCGCTTGTTGCGGTTGCAGGCCGTGAAATAGCTGGCCTGATCGGTATCCCGCCCCTGAGCGTCCTTCAGAAACGGCGGGCCCCAGTGACGCGTATCGTCGCCGACGCCGGGGCGTTCCACCTTGACCACGTCCGCACCCAGGTCGGCCAGCATCTGGGTGCACCAGGGGCCGGCAAGCACACGCGAGAGGTCCAGAACTTTAATGTGGGACAAGGCGCCTTCAGGCCTGTTGAGTGGGATGTTTGGTGGGTTCATGGTGGCTCTCGTTATTCGGTTTCAAATCTTGATCATTGGGGTTCTTTGGGATGATTCCATTCTTTGTAATTT
>QYPX01000045.1 GCA_007280205.1 Comamonadaceae bacterium | reverse complement strand
CTGGTCGTATTCACCAGCGACAACGGCGGTGCCAATTACATCGGTGTCCCAGGCTTGAACCTGCCCTTTCGCGGCTGGAAGGCGACTTTCTTCGACGGTGGAACTCACGTGCCCTACTTCATGCGCTGGCCGGGGACCATTCCGCCCAACACACGCTACGAGTCCATGGTGAGCCATTTCGACATCTTTGGCACCGCGGTGGCAGCGGCGGGTGCTCAAGCGCCAACAGATCGCATCATCGACGGCGTCAATCTGCTGCCCTTCATCCGTAGCGAGGCAGTGGGCAAGCCGCATGACCGACTGTTCTGGCGCAGCGGTGACTACGTTGTGGTGCGCGATGGCGACTGGAAGCTGCAGGTCACTCAACTGCCGAAGCAGGACTGGCTCTACAACATTGCCAGGGATCCAGGAGAAAAGAGCAATCGGGCTGCCAGCGAGCCGGCCAAGGTGGCAGAGCTCAGGGCACTGATCGATGGTTTCAACAAGCAGCAGGCCAAGCCGCTATGGCCGGCATTGATTGAAGGGGCGTTCGCTCTGGACAAGACACTCAAAGATCCTCAGAGTTCTGACGACGCCTACGTTTACTGGGCCAACTGAATACACGTTCTGCACGCCCTGACTCCGGCGATGACGCACTTGAAAGACCGGTAGCGGGCTGGTCATCGCCAAGCGTCAAAGGGAACCTTAAAGTGCTCACCCAGAAATTGACGGTCGGGGATTCATCAAACTAGGTTACCGCACAGCCGCAGGTCGTGAGCGCGAAAGACGTGCCCGAAACTACCGGCCATGACTTGGGTATGAAGGTCAGCAATGGCCGATGAAGCCAGCGGAATATGGGATTGGTCGGTTCTGGAGCAGCGATAGCTGACCGATCGGTATGATCGATTCAATGATCGAACCTATAGCTTCTTCTCTCGGCCCCCAGCGCATCGTCTGCATGACCGAGGAGACGACCGAGTGGCTGTACCTGCTTGGGCAGGAGCACCGCATTGTTGGAATTTCCGGCTACACCGTACGTCCTCGTAGAGCCCGGGACGAGAAACCACGGGTGAGCGCGTTCACCAGTGCCAAGATCGACAAAATCCTGGCGTTGCAGCCTGACTGTGTGTTTGGGTTTTCCGATATGCAGGCTGACATTGCAGCGGCGCTAATTCGCCAAGGCGTTCAGGTTACGGTCTTTAACCAGCGCAGTATCTGCGAAATCTTCTCCATGATGTATCAGGTCGCAGCCATGGTTGGGCAGAGCAAGCAGGGTCTCGAAAAAATTGAAATCATGCAGCAGCAACTGGCGGGCATAGGCGAAGCAGCCACTGGCTTTGCACGCCGACCCAAAATTTACTTCGAGGAATGGGACGAGCCGCACATTAGCGCAATTCGCTGGGTGTCTGAGCTGATAGGCATTGCCGGGGGCGACGACTGTTTTCCTGAACTCGCCGTTCAATCCCTGGGAAAGAATCGCATCATTGCCGATTCGGCGGAGATCGCACGGCGCAATCCCGACATCATCACCGGTTCCTGGTGCGGCAAGAAATTCCGTCCGGAAAAAGTGGCAGCACGCCCAGGCTGGGAAAACGTGAACGCCGTCAAGTACCAGCAGTTGTTTGAAATCAAGTCTGCCGACATCCTGCAACCCGGCCCCGCAGCTTTGACAGATGGTGTATCCCAGCTGCATCGCATCTTCACGGATTGGAACAAGGGCTAGTGATGCACCATCATCTATTGATACTGCTAAACCGCCGCAACAAGACTGGCAGCGGACATTCGGTGGCGTTGCAGGGAGTTGCTCTATTTGGTCAGGTCCTGAGATTGACATCCGCGATTGGCGCGCGACAAAACCGATATAAAGATTAGTCTGCCGGACTGCAGTTGCTGGTGGGCACGAGTTTTGTGCCCCAAGTCGACAACCATGATCTTGGGAACCAGCCGTTTGTGGCCGTGGTCTGGCGAGCCAGAAGCGGTCGCTCGGACTGTCGTACTACGGCACGATTCGCACCGGCTCAGTCGGCCACGTACCCGTAAGCAGCGGTTTGAGCAACAGAGCGAGTTGGCGCGGGATGAAGGTCTCGCTGGAGTCTGCGATCTCTTCGAGAGTCCACCAGCGCAGTTCGCGAAAGATCTCGCGCTCCTCCGGTGTGAGCGCCGTGGGCATGGGCTCAAAGGCGGGAACGCGCTGGATGTAGACGCGCGCCAGGGTGTCCACCGGTTGTCCATCGCGCACAATGCGCTTGGGCGACGTCCAGACCCAGTGTCCTGGATGGCTGAGGCGCAGTCCGGTCTCCTCGAAGATCTCGCGTAGCAGCGCGTCCTCGAACGACTCGCCCGGATGGAGGGATCCGCCCGGTGTCAGCCAGAACGTCTGTCGCACCGCCGTCGGTTCTGGCGCGCTGCGCCCCAATGCCAGCTTGATCAGCAGAACGCGGTCCCGTGGGTCGATCAGCAACGCTCGGGCAGATTCAACGGTGGTCATTGGACCGAGCCGAAAAGCGCCGCGAACTTCGGACGCACGCATCTTCCACCTATTGCAACCCGTACTCGCGGACCAGACCGATTGCACCGATCATCCGAGGACATGGGCAGACGTCCGAACAGCGGACAGGGGTAACTATCGAAACGCCGCGACCAGCGGCAGTAAAGGATATAAGCTGACTTTGCAATCACGTGAAGTCCAGTATCACATCGCTGATCAGCCCTCGAACAGCGGGAAAACCCTCTTCCCGTCTTGCGCGATTCAATTGATAACCCGCTTGGTTTGATGCTACATTGCTCATGCGTGAAGGGGTATTGGTTGTCGCAGCTTGCAGTCAGAGGCTGGAACCGGCGAGTAACCCAGTAGAAGGATCGGTTACAAGATCCAGCCAATCGAGACAAGACAAATGAATGCTTCTTCAACCAGTCATATCGACGAGGTTATTGCGCGGACATCGGGGCGCTTGGACGGCAGCCTTGGCCACGATGATGACCTAATCACGCGCTCCTGGACGCGCTGTGTTTCCGAGCACGGTCTGGATCCGACTCGGGCACAACCAGCGCGAGTCATCGAGCATTGGCAATTGCGCGAGCACCAGGAGCAGATTGAATCTTTCCTGCGCGTGGCGCGAACTGGCATGGAGCAGTTGTACAAGCGGGTTTCGCCGCTCGGGTATGTGCTGCTGCTCACCGACGCGCAGGGGGTGACGGTGGACTACATCGGCAACGACCAGTGGGACCGTGATCTGAAGCGGTCCGGCCTTTGTCTGGGCGCCGACTGGAACGAGTCGCACGCCGGCACCTGCGGCGTGGGAACCTGCATCGTCGAACGCACGCCGCTCACCTGCCACCAGGGTGATCACTTCGATTCCACCCACATCGGTTTGACCTGCACCACCGCGCCCTTGTTCGATCCGACGGGCGATTTCATCGGCGTGCTCGACATCTCGGCGCTGAGTTCGCCTTCGGAAAAGCCGAGCCAGCACCTGGCGCGCCACATGACGGTGATGTTTGCCAAGATGGTCGAGGACGCCAATTTCATGCGGCACTTCAGCGACCAGTGGATTCTGCGCCTGGGTGTGGACTGGGCGCTGGTGGATGTCAGCGGCGAATGCATGCTGGCTTTTGACGCTGACGGCAGAATTGTTGGCGCCAACAGCGGTGCGCGCCAGTTGCTGGTGGCGATCAATGACGATGGCGACGCCGCGCCGATGGTTGGCCAGTTGTTGACGCATGTCTTCAAGGTCACGATGGATGACATCTGGCGCGTTGCGCGCTCGGGCATGACGAGCGACCGCACCGTGCTCAGCACGCGCCGCCACGAGCTCTTCTACGCCATGGCGACACCGCCGCGCCATGTTGCAAGCAAACTGGTGCGTGATGGCGCCAGCGCAGCGCAGCCGATTGCCTGCCCGGCGCTGGACCGTCTCAGTGGTGACGACAAGCAGATGCTGCGCCTGCTCGACCAGGCCAAGCGGCTGGTCAACAAAAAGGTCAACATCCTGCTGCACGGCGAAACCGGCACCGGCAAGGAACTGATTGCGCGGGCCCTGCACGATTCAAGCCTGCGCGCCAGCAAGTCCTTTGTTGCCGTCAACTGCGCGTCGATTCCCGAGTCGCTGATTGAGAGTGAACTGTTCGGCTACGTCGCGGGCAGCTTTACCGGTGGGCGCAGCAAGGGTTCGCGCGGCTTGATTCTGCAATCCAGCGGCGGCACGCTGTTTCTTGACGAGATTGGGGACATGCCTTTGCACTTGCAAACGCGCCTGCTGCGCGTGCTCTCCGAAGGCGAGGTCATGCCGCTGGGCGCCGACCGGCCAGTGCCAGTGGACCTGACCGTGGTGGCGGCCTCGCACCGCGACTTGCGCCGCCTGATTGCCGAAGGTGTTTTCCGCGAAGACCTTTACTACCGATTGTGCGGCGCCACGCTGCCGCTGCCGCCGCTGCGCCAGCGCAGCGACAAGCGCTTTGTGATCGACCGCGTGCTGCAACAGGAAGGTAGCCAACTCGGCGTCCAAGCGCATATTTCAGCGCGGGCGCTGGAATTGCTGCTCAACTTCGACTGGCCCGGCAACATCCGCCAGTTGCGCAATGCCATCCGTTTCTCGCTGGCCGTTTGTGACAACGGTTACATCACGCCGTCGCACCTGCCCAGCGAAGTGAGCGGTGAAGAAGAAATCGGCGCCGATGCAGTCACGCCCGATTTGCAGGAGGTCACGCTCAAGACCTTGCTGCAATCGGATGTTTCGGCTGGCATGGTGCAGGCGCAAACTCTGCTGCTGGCCCTGCGCCAGCAGCATTGGAACGTGACCGCAGTGGCCAGCGAACTGGGCATCTGCCGCGCCACGGTTTACCGGCAGATGAAGCGCTTCAACATTGTTTCGCCGACGCAGCAGTAGGCGGCGCTCAGGTCGATAGCTTGCGGCCGACCTTTGCTTGCACCGAATCAACCTTGCTGCGCAACCGGCCACCGGCGCCGGAGCGGGCGTCGATCTTGATGTTGACACCCACGCGTTCGCAGTCCACCGCCATCGCCTGGTAGCAGGCGGTAACGACGGCCATCACCGCATCCCACTCGCCTTCCAGAATCGTGCCCATGGGCGTGAGTTGGTAGGGCAGGCCGCTCTTGTCGATGATGTCGAGCGAGCGCGCAACGAACGGGCTCAGGCTGATGCCCTTGCCCGATGGCGCCATTGAGAATTCAAGCAATACCATGGGTTTCTCCGGTTGGGTTAGTGCAGCAGCGCCGCAGCGATCTGCTGCGTCACGGCATGGGAAAAATCGGCCTGAAGCCGTTGGCCGGGGTGGGCGGCCAACCAGCACTCGGCCACGCTGGTGAGGGCCTTGGCATCATAGTGGCGGGGGCTGCCGAGTGCGGTCTCGAAGCGATTGGCTTGCGCGCTCAGCAGCGCTGGATCGGCGTCGATTAGCAGCAAGGCATGGGCCAGCACCGCTTGGCGTCCGTTGCCGCGGCGCCAGTATTGCGCGCTGCCGGCGATCTTGCGCAGCTGGCCCTGCGCGCACACCGCCAGATTGAAGCGGCCGTCGCAAAACGAACCGGTCACCAGGCCCGGCTGGCTGGCGATGCCCAATGCACCTAGGGCGCGTGCCAACACAGCGCACAGATGCAGGTAGACCGGCTCGGTCCGCTCACCGGGCGCGCCCTCGCACGGGTAGGCCAGGCTCAGGTTCACAATGCCCGGGCCTTGCGGCACGACACCGCCACCGGAGCGGCGCAGCCGCACCGGCCAACCGCACCGCCGCAAGACCGCGCTGACCTCGGCCAGATCGGCGTAGCGGCGGTACGACAGCGGCGCCACCAGACCCGGCTGCCCGTGCCAGATGGTCGCTGTCGCTTCGCCTTCAAGTGCCTGTTCCAGCCACTGCATTTCAAGTTCTCCGTCAAGTGCCTCGTCCGGACACAACACGCGCGACCAGCGGGGCTCAATGGCGCTGGCGCGGGCTGTTTCGCAAAGGCCGGTTTCAGCCACCGATGTGCCGCAGAATCGATCGATTGACGTCGCTGGCGCGCTCCATCTGCGCCATGTGACCGACGCCCTCGAAGACCTCCACCGTGGCGCCCGCTGGTGCGTGTGCCGCGTGCGCGGCCGGCACGATCTGGTCATCCTTGCCCCAGATTACGAGCACCGGTTTGCTGGCGCCTGCCAGGTTCAGGCCCGGCAGCGCGCGTTGCTGGGCGTCACCAAAAAGACCATTGTTGAGCGTGGCCAGCAGTTCGCCAACACCGTCCAGGCGCTTGTACTTGAGCACGTCGTCCACCATCTGCCGGCTCACCAGCGTCGGGTCCTGGAACAACAACTCCAGCACCGGTTTCAGCTCACGGCGTGAAGCCGCGCTGGCAAAGCCCTCGGTGTAGGCGCTATTGATCTCGGGCCCAAAACCGGCGCTGGCGATCAGGCTGAGTGTTGCCACGCGTTGCGGCTGCGTCAGCGCCAGTTGCGCGGCAATTGCCCCGCCCACGGAGTGGCCGACCAGATGCGCCTGCGCGACGTCGATGACATCCATGAAGCTCGCCACAAAGTCGGCCAGTGCGGCCAGGCTGGCGCCGGGCAGCTTGACTTCGGACTGGCCGTGGCCGGGAAGGTCGAGCGCGATCACCGGATGCTTCTCGCCGATGGCATCGATGTTGAACAACCAGTTGTCCAGATCACCGCCAAAGCCGTGCACAAAGAGCACCGGCGTACCCTCGACTGCGCCGCGGCGCGCGTAGCGGATACGTACGCCATCGACGTCGGCAAAAAGGTAGGCAGGACCGGCCTGCTCGGCATCGTCCGCGTCGCTGACTGGCATGACGTAGGCGGCGATGTAGGTGTCGATCTCGGCGTCGCTGACATCGCTGCCGGCGAGCACGCCCAGCAGCGCCTTGACCGGCAGCAGCTCACCCTCATTGGCCACCCTGCGCCGCAGCAGGCCGGGGTCGGGGGCCTCGACGGCGTTGGCGATCTTGTCGGTTTCGACGTCGACGATGGGCATGCCCACCGTGATCTCGGTGCCGACTTCGACCAGCCAGGCGCCAACCGTGCCCTCGGCCATCGACAGGCCCCATTTGGGCATGATGATGGGGGTGATGCCAGCCATTAGTGCTTGCCTCCCTTGAGGGTGCGGCGCACGGCGTCAGCGACTTGCGCGGCCGACGGGATGTATAGGTCTTCCAGCGTTGGCGAGAACGGCACTGGCACGTGCGGTGGCGCGACCTGCTCGATCTGCGCCTTCAGCGCGCCGAAGGCGTGCATCGCAACCTGGGCCGCGATGTCGGTGCCGATGTTGCAGCGCGGGCTGGCCTCGTCTACGCAGACCAGGCGACCGGTCTTGGTGACGCTTTCCAGCACGGTGTCGATGTCCAGCGGCGAGAGCGTGCGCAGATCAACGACTTCAACTTCGACACCTTCCTTGGCCAGTGTTGCAGCGGCATCCAGCGCGCGGTGCACCATCAGGCCGTAGGTGACGATCGAGCAGTGCTTGCCTTCGCGTACTACGTTGGCTTCGCCCAGCGGGATCGCATACGAGCCTTCGGGCACTTCGCCTTCAAAGGCGTAGAGGTTTTTGTGCTCGCAGAAAATCACCGGGTTGTTGTCGCGGATCGACTGGATCAGCAGACCCTTGGTGTCGTAGGGCGTGCTTGGGCACACCACCTTGAGGCCGGGGATGTGCGTGAACAGAGGTGTCAGCATCTGGCTGTGCTGGGCGGCGGCGCGAAAGCCGGCGCCGACCATGGTGCGGATCACAACCGGCGTCTCGGCCTTGCCGCCAAACATGTAGCGGAACTTGGCCGCCTGGTTGAAGATCTGGTCGAAGCAAACGCCCATGAAGTCGATGAACATCAACTCGGCAATCGGGCGCATGCCGCAGGCCGCAGCGCCGACTGCGGCGCCAACGTAGGCGCTCTCGGATAATGGGGTATCGATCAACTGGTTCGGATGCTTGGCGTACAAGCCCTTGGTGACGCCGAGCACGCCGCCCCAGGCGTCCTCTTCGCCGTCGCAGCCGGTGCCGCCGACGATGTCTTCGCCGAGCATGATCACCGTCGGGTCGCGCGACATTTCCTGGTCGATCGCTTCATTGACCGCCTGTTTCATACTGATTTTTCTAGCCATCATGTGCTCCTGGTTTTGTTCAATTGTTCGGTTCAGTAGTTGACGTAGACGTCGGTCGTCAGATCGGCCAGCGTCGGCAACGGTGCCGCCTTGGCTTGCTGCACCGAGTCTTCGATCAGCGCGAGCACGCTCTTGTCGATGGCCGTCAGTTCGTCGCTGCTGATGACACCGGCCGAGACCACATGGGCGCTGAATATTTTCAGGCAGTCGTGGTTGACGCGCACGTCTTCGAGTTCGCCCGGCGCGCGGTAGGTCTGCGCGTCGCCTTCAAAGTGGCCGTGAAAGCGCACCATCTTGCATTCGAGCAGCGAGGGACCGCCGCCTTCGCGTGCGCGCTTGATGACCTCGCCAGCGGCTTCATAGACTGCCAGGAAATCGGTGCCGTCAACCGTGATGCCGGGGATGCCAAAGCCGGAGGCACGGTCCACATAGCTGTTGACAGCAGTAGCGTAGTCGCGCGACGTCGACTCGGCGTAGCCGTTGTTCTCAACCACAAAAATTACCGGCAGATTCCAGACCGCCGCCAGGTTCAGGCTTTCCAAAAATGTTCCCTGATTGGAGGCGCCGTCACCGACGAAGCAGATGCCAACCTCATTCTTCTTGCGATACTTTGCCGCCAGCGCGGCGCCGCAGATCAGTGGTGCACCGGCACCCAGGATGCCGTTGGCGCCCATCATGCCCTTGGACAGATCGGCTATGTGCATGGAGCCGCCCTTGCCATTGCCGCAGCCGCCTTTTTTGCCATAAATCTCTTTCATCATTTCGACCACATCAACGCCCTTGGCGATGCAGTGGCCGTGGCCACGGTGCGTGGAGGCAATGCGGTCGCCGTCGCCCAGATGGGTCAGGATGCCCACCGCGCTGGCTTCCTCGCCGGCGTAGAGGTGCACGAAGCCGGGGATGTCGCCACGGCTGAAGTCAACGTGAAGTCGGTCCTCGAATTCACGGATGGTTCGCATCGTGCGGTAGCACGAGAGCAAGGCCTCCTTGCTCAAGGGGAACGGGTTGCTGGCTGCCATTGTGTTGTCTCCTGTTTAGGTTGGCTGGGAAGAAAGGCGAAGCAGGCCATTGCATGCGGCAAACTGCATGCAAGCGGCCACGTCCACCGTGGGGAAAACGTTCTCGACTAGCGTGAGTTGCACGCGGTCGCCGGAATCGAAAGTCATCTCGCGTTCGCCATCGAGCGCCACCACGCCCGCGTCAAGCGCGACCGTGAACGGTTGGTTGGCCGGCATTGCCTCCCAGTGCGCAATGCCGACCGGGCGCACCATGCCAGGCGCAATTGGCGCCAGCAGTTGCACGCGGCGCAGCAGCGGGTCGTCACTAAGGGTGATCGACAGGCCGCCAGGCTCGCGCCGGCCCACCGGTTGCAGTAGGCCACCGATGGCCGATAGGCCAATTGCCTGCGGATCGGCAAAAGTCAGGTAAACCGCAGCCAGGTTCTCCATCTTCCACAAAGCGCGCGCTCCGATGAAGCGGTCGGTCGAGATCACCGCATCAACCAGCGCGATGTCGCGCCGCTCGCCCTCGTTGATTGAGACTTCGATCAGCTTGTTCTGAACCAACGCCTGCGCAGCACTGAGCTTGCCGCTGGCATAGAGGCCGACGGCGATACCGGTGATGGTTGGTTCGCGCATGTCAGGGAAGGCGTTGTTGGTGCCGGTTGACATGCCGGCAATCGGGATGTTGCGGCATTCGCGCACGACAGCGCGGTGCGTGCCGTCGCCACCGAGCACGATGATGGCCTTGACGCCGGCGTCGCGCATCATGCGGGCGGCCAGAAAGGTGTCGTTGACGGTGGTCGTAGGCGACATGTCAAGGAATTCAATCTGCGGGAAGTTGTGCTGCAGCTGCAGTTCGCGTTGCAGGCTGCGCAGCAGCATCGCGCTGACGCCGCCCGAGTCCGGCATCATCAGCACCTTCTTCACGCCCATGCTGCCGGCAGCGCCAAGTACGCGCAGCAACATGCTGACGCGATCAGTTATCTGGAGGTTGCCCGCATTGGCGACGATGCGCCGAATGTCGCGCGCCGACACCGGGTTGGCGATGACGCCGATGCAGGGTGTGCGGCTTGATCCGGCTTCGGACATAGGTGGTGATTCCTGTAGGGACTTGCTGTCGAGCATTGCAAATCGCGTGCCACTATGCCTTGGTGGATGCTCCAATACTGTCTTTTCCAGTGCCGCTGGGTAGAAGCGGGACAGCCCCAGTGCAGCTATGACAATGCGACGCTTTGTTGTCGCAGTGAAACATCTGTCACATCAATTGATGCGACATGTGTCGCACCACCGGCACTTTCAAATTGCGCCGATTTGACGTTCAGTCCTTGATCAAACTGAGCGACCGTACACCTGCCGTTCGTGAGCGAGAAGAAAGTGCCCATTGCGGGTCGCCGCAATAGGGCCGAGCGGTCGTTCGGCTACCTGACGGCACTGCGTCGGGCGGTACCCAGGCGTTGCGCGATCTGGGCCGGCGGCCAGGGTTTTGCGTTTCTGCAGGCTTCACCGGTGGCGGGTGTCAAGGTTTTTGACAGCACCGAAGGCGCGATCAGAGCCTGGCAGAAGATCACTAAGACCCTGCCGGCAAGCTGACGACGACCGACAAAAAACGCTGCACAACGGCGGTACGTTTCGCTCCAAAGCGGTCGCAGAAGATGCCTCAACCTCGCGTCACGAACGCCTCAAACTCCTCAATCGGCAGCGGCTTGCTAAACAAATGACCCTGATAGTTGAGGCAACCCAGGCTCGCGAGAAAGTCGCGCTGCGCCTCGGTCTCTACGCCTTCGGCGATCACAGTCAGGCTCAGACTATCAGCTAGTGCGACCACCATTTTGGCAATCGCTGCATCAGTCGGGTCAGTCAGGATATTGCGTACAAAGCTCTGGTCAATTTTGAGTTGCTCCAGTGGCAACTTTTTGAGACACGAAAGTGATGAATATCCGGTGCCAAAGTCATCCAACGCAAAACTGACGCCTTTGACTTTAAGAACTTTCATTTTGACGGCAACGCTCTCCAAATTTGAAATAAGCGAGCTTTCCGTAACTTCGATTTTGAGTCGGCGCGGGTCGGCACCGGTGCGCTCAAGCGCTGCCAGCACCTGCTCAGCAAAGTCAACCTGAAGTAACGGGTGTGCACTGACATTGATGGCTACGCTCAAATCTGCCAGCACCGGTTTGCTGGCCCACAGCGCCAATTGTCTGCAAACGGTTTCCAGAACCCAATTGTCCATTGAAATAATCAGGCCGTTTTTCTCGGCAACAGGAATGAACTCGGCCGGTGACACGATGCCGCGCACGGCATGCAGCCAGCGCACCAGCGCTTCGACTCCGATAATCCTGCCATCGCAGCTCAGCTGCGGTTGGTAGCGCAATGCAAACTGTTCATTCAGCAAAGCAACACTTAGCTCACTCTCAATGGCAACGCGTGCACTGACATCATTTTGCATTTTCGGATCGTAAAAGCGCACCGCATTTCGACCAGTCGACTTGGCGTAATGCAAAGCCAGTTCCGCCTGATTCAGAGGAGTCTCGGTGTCTTGCTGTTCCACATCAATAAGGGAAATGCCAATACAGGCGCTGCAGTGGACATCTGAATTGTCAATGTGATAGGGTTGATTCAGTGCAAGGACGATT
>QYPX01000242.1 GCA_007280205.1 Comamonadaceae bacterium | reverse complement strand
TGGCGCCGAGGCGGTTCATCCCTACCTCGCAATGGAGACTCTGGTCAGCATTCACCAGAGCCTGCCGGGGAACCTGAGCGCCGACCAGGCGATCTACAACTACGTCAAGGCAGTGGGCAAAGGCCTGTCCAAAATCATGTCAAAAATGGGTGTATCCACCTACATGAGTTATTGCGGCGCGCAGCTGTTTGAGGCCATCGGGCTTTCCAGTGAAACCGTGAGCAAGTACTTTGCCGGTACCCCGAGTCGGGTTGGCGGTATCGGCGTCTTTGAGATTGCCGAAGAGGCGATTCTCATGCACAAGGCGGCGTTCAGCCAGGATCCGGTTCTGGCCAGCCAGCTTGACGCGGGCGGTGAGTATGCCTGGCGTGCGCGTGGCGAAGAGCATATGTGGACACCGGATGTCATTGCCAAACTGCAGCACAGCACGCGCGCCAACAACTGGAACACGTACAAGGAATATGCGCAACTGATCAACGATCAGAGCCGGCGCCACATGACCTTGCGCGGCTTGTTCGAGTTCAAACTCGATCCAGCCAGAGCGATTGCCCTGACGGAAGTTGAATCAGCCAAGGAAATCGTCAAGCGCTTTGCCAGCGGCGCCATGTCGCTGGGCTCGATCAGCACGGAGGCCCATGCCACACTGGCCGTTGCCATGAACCGCATTGGCGGCAAGAGCAATACGGGCGAGGGTGGTGAAGATCCGGCGCGTTATCGCAATGAGCTCAAAGGCATTGCGATCAAGGCGGGTGACTCGCTCAAGAGCGTGATTGGCGATGAGGTGGTCGAGGTTGACTTGCCACTGCAGGACGGCGACAGCTTGCGCTCACGCATCAAACAGGTGGCGTCCGGCCGCTTTGGCGTGACGGCCGAGTACCTCAGCAGTGCCGACCAGATCCAGATCAAGATGGCCCAGGGTGCCAAGCCGGGCGAGGGGGGGCAACTCCCTGGCGGCAAGGTTTCCGAATACATTGGCAAATTGCGCCATTCGGTACCGGGTGTTGGCCTGATTTCGCCACCGCCGCACCACGACATCTATTCGATTGAAGATCTGGCACAGCTGATTCACGATCTGAAGAACGTGGCGCCGCACGCCAGCATCAGCGTGAAACTGGTCAGCGAAATTGGTGTGGGTACCGTCGCCGCCGGCGTTGCCAAGTGCAAGAGCGACCATGTGGTTATTGCGGGTCATGATGGCGGCACGGGCGCCTCGCCCTGGTCGTCCATCAAGCATGCAGGCAGTCCCTGGGAAATTGGGTTGGCTGAAACGCAGCAGACGCTGGTATTGAACCGTTTGCGCAGTCGCATTCGGGTCCAGGCAGACGGCCAGATGAAGACAGGGCGTGACGTGGTCATTGGTGCCCTGCTGGGCGCCGATGAGTTCGGCTTTGCTACCGCACCGCTGGTGGTTGAGGGCTGCATCATGATGCGCAAGTGCCACCTCAACACCTGTCCCGTGGGCGTGGCGACACAGGACCCGCTGCTGCGCAGGAAGTTCTCTGGCAAGCCCGAGCATCTGGTGAACTACTTCTTCTTCATTGCCGAAGAAGTGCGCGTCATCATGGCGCAGCTTGGCATCCGGAAATTCGACGACTTGATCGGACGCGCCGATTTGCTCGATACGCGCAAAGGCATTGCTCACTGGAAAGCCAGAGGACTGGACTTCAGTCGCCTGTTTGCCCAGGCCAACGCGCCGCTCTCGGTTTCGCGCTACCAGACCGAAAGTCAGGAGCATGGCCTGGCCCATTCTCTGGACAACGTGCTGATCGAGCGGTCGCGTGCGGCGATCGACCGTGGTGAAAAGGTTCAATTCATCGAGGTCGTGCGCAACGTGAATCGCTCCGTTGGAGCCATGCTGTCCGGGGCCGTAACGCGGGCGCACCCGGAGGGATTGCCGGACAACTCGATTCACATTCAGCTCGAAGGCACGGGTGGTCAGTCGTTTGGTGCTTTCCTGGCACGCGGGATCACGCTCTACCTGATTGGTGACGCCAACGACTACACCGGCAAAGGCCTCTCCGGTGGTCGGATCGTGGTGCGCCCCAGTATTGATTTCCGCGGTGAGGCGATTCGCAACACGATTGTCGGCAACACGGTCATGTACGGTGCTACCAGCGGCGAGGCCTTTTTCAGCGGTGTTGGCGGCGAACGTTTTGCCGTGCGTCTGTCGGGCGCTACCGCTGTAGTGGAAGGCACTGGCGACCACGGTTGTGAGTACATGACAGGCGGCACCGTGCTGGTGCTGGGACGCACCGGACGTAACTTTGCGGCGGGCATGAGTGGCGGCGTGGCCTATGTCTATGACGAGGATGGGCAGTTTGCCCAGCGCTGTAACACTTCCATGGTCTCGCTGGAGAAGGTGCTGCCGGCAGCCGAGCAGGAAGCGACGATGGATCCGGGGCTTTGGCATCAAGGACAGACCGACGAGGCGCAACTCGTGAAACTGCTGGGAAACCACAACCGCTGGACCGGCAGCAAGCGCGCGCGCGAACTGCTGGACAACTGGGAGCAGTCACGGTTGAAGTTTGTCAAAGTGTTCCCGAACGAATACAAACGCGCTCTGGCCGAGATTCACGCCAAAAAAGCCGCGAATCTGTCCTTGGAGCTGAGCAGGAATTGAAATGTTGGGGACAGAGCTAAAGATCTGTCCCGCAAAGGAGTAGAAAAATGGGAAAAGTCACTGGTTTCATGGAGTTTGGTCGGCTTGAGGAGGGCTACAAGCCGGTCCCTGAACGCCTCAAGAACTACCAGGAGTTTGTTCTGGGGCTCGACGAGGCACAGGCCGGCAAGCAGGCCGCGCGCTGTATGGATTGTGGCACACCGTTTTGTAACAGCGGCTGCCCGGTCAACAACATCATTCCGGATTTCAACGATCTGGTTTACCGCGGTGACTGGAAGAATGCGATGGAGGTGCTGCACAGCACCAACAATTTTCCGGAGTTCACCGGTCGCATCTGCCCGGCGCCGTGCGAGGCTGCCTGCACGCTCAATGTGAATGACAGTGCGGTCGGGATCAAGTCGATTGAGCACGCCATCATTGATCGCGCCTGGGCCGAGGGCTGGGTGCAACCGCAACCGCCTGAGCGCAAGTCGGGCCGAAAAGTTGCGGTGGTCGGCTCCGGGCCGGCTGGCATGGCGGCGGCGCAGCAACTCGCCCGTGCCGGACATGAGGTCACGCTGTTCGAAAAGAATGACCGCATTGGCGGTTTGCTGCGCTACGGTATTCCAGACTTCAAACTGGAAAAGTCGCACATTGACCGGCGCGCCCAGCAACTGCAGCAAGAGGGCGTCACCATCCGCACCGGCGTGCTGATCGGTGCGATGCCGGCCTGCGGCGCTGGTGCCGTGGTCACCAACTGGTCTGTTGAAACCATCAGTGCAGCGCAATTGAGCAAGGAGTTTGATGCGGTGCTGCTGACTGGCGGGGCCGAACAGTCGCGCGACCTGCCAGTGCCGGGACGGGAACTCGGCGGTGTGCACTTCGCCATGGAGTTCTTGCCGCAGCAGAACAGGCTCAATGCCGGAGACAAGCTCAAGGCAGAGGGCATCAACCAGATCCGCGCGGACGGCAAGCATGTGATTGTCATTGGCGGTGGCGATACCGGCTCCGATTGCGTTGGCACCAGCCGACGCCAGGGTGCAGCCAGCGTCACCCAGTTCGAAGTCATGCCGCAGCCACCCGTACAGGAGGACAGGCCGATGACCTGGCCGTACTGGCCGCTCAAGTTGCGCACCAGTTCCAGTCATGACGAGGGCTGTGTGCGCGAGTTTGCGATTTCAACGCAGGAGTTCATCGGCGCCAAAGGCAAAGTAACTGGCGTGAAGACAGTGCGTGTTGAGTGGCAGGAGGGGAAGATGCAAGCCGTCGCCGGCAGTGAGCAGCTTTTGAAGGCCGATCTGGTGCTGCTGGCGATGGGTTTCGTCAACCCCCTGGCGTCGGTGCTGGACGCTTTCGGCGTCGAAAAGGACGCCCGTGGCAATGCCAGAGCCAGTACAGACCTCGTTGGTGGCTATGCCACCACGGTCAAAAAGGTCTTTGCGGCTGGTGACATGCGGCGCGGCCAGAGTCTGGTGGTCTGGGCGATTCGTGAAGGGCGTCAGGCGGCGCGCGCCATTGATGAATTTTTGATGGGCGCCAGCGTACTGCCACGCTGAGATGACCCCCCCGCTTGCCATTTCATGTGCTGCGCTGCCCCCCGAGGGGGGCCAGGCCGGGCTTGGGGTGGCCCTGCGCAGGCCTGAATCGGGGTAATCCCTTATGATGCAAGGCCGGGATCCACCCGGTTTTGCTATTTTTCATGCCCACCACCTCTGCATCTCTGATTGAATTGCGTCACCTGACTTTTGGTTATGGGGAGCGCGTCGTTCTGGACGACGTTTGCCTGACCGTACCGCGCGGCAAGGTGACCGCCCTGATGGGAGCATCGGGTGGCGGCAAGACGACCCTGCTGCGCTTGATCGGTGGTCAAAACAGGGCGCAGCAAGGGGAACTGCTGTTCGACGGGCAGGATGTCACGCGAATGGACCAGACGCAGCTTTATGCTGCGCGTCGCCGCATGGGCATGTTGTTTCAGTTTGGCGCCTTGTTTGCCGACTTGTCGGTGTTTGAAAATGTCGCCTTTCCACTGCGCGAACACACGGATCTGTCGGAGTCCTTGATCCGGGATGTGGTTTTGATGAAACTCAATGCCGTGGGCTTGCGCGGCTCGCGCGACATGATGCCCAGCGAGGTTTCCGGCGGCATGGCACGACGCATCGCGCTGGCGCGTGCGATTGCGCTGGATCCCGAACTGGTGATGTACGACGAGCCGTTTTCAGGTCTGGATCCGATTTCTCTTGGAACGGCCGCCCGTCTGATCCGCCAGCTCAATGACTCCATGGGACTGACCAGTATCTTTGTGTCGCACGAGCTGGAACAGACTTTGGCCATTGCCGACCACGTGATCATTCTGGCCAATGGCAGAGTGGCCACACAGGGTACGCCAGAAGAGGTACGCCACAGCACCGACCCGCTGGTTTACCAGTATGTGAACGCCGAAGTCGAGGGCCCGGTGCGCTTCCATTACCCGGGACCGACGATTGAGCAGGAATTCGGCTTGGGAGCAAGCTTGTGAGCTGGTACAAACTGGGCGATGTCGGGTTTTCGGTTCGCCGCCAGGTGGCTGACCTCGGGCTGGGCGCGCGCCTGTTCCTGCGCCTGCTCAGGACGCTGGGCGGCAGCCTCAAGCGCTTCGGCTTGATCCGCGACCAGATTCATTTCCTGGGCAATTACTCTCTGGCGATCATCGCAGTTTCGGGCTTGTTTGTTGGTTTTGTGTTTGGTCTGCAGGGTTATTACACCTTGCAACGCTATGGCTCCTCGGAAGCGCTGGGTCTGCTGGTGACGCTCAGTCTGGTCCGGGAACTGGGCCCGGTGGTGACTGCCTTGCTCTTTGCCGGGCGCGCCGGGACCTCGCTGACTGCCGAGATCGGCCTGATGAAGGCCGGTGAACAGATTAGCGTCATGGAGATGATGGCGGTGGATCCGGTGCAACGTGTGCTGGCTCCCCGTTTTTGGGCCGGTATCATCACGATGCCGCTGTTGGCCGCCGTTTTCAGCGCGATGGGCATCATTGGTGGCTGGGTTGTTGGCGTGCTCATGATCGGCGTGGATGCGGGCTCATTCTGGAGTCAGATTCAGGGTGGTGTCGATGTCTGGCAAGATGTGGGAAATGGCGTCATCAAGAGCATTGTTTTTGGCTTCACAGTGACTTTTATCGCACTGTTACAGGGATTCAATGCCCAGCCAACGCCGGAGGGCGTGGCCAGCGCGACGACCCGGACCGTGGTGGTTGCTTCCTTGTCGGTGTTGGGTATGGATTTCGTCCTGACCGCCCTGATGTTTACTATTTAGGAAGTTTGATGCAGCGATCAAAAAATGACGTGTGGGTTGGCCTTTTTGTACTGATTGGTGCCGTCGCCATCCTGTTCCTGGCTTTGCAGTCAGCCAACCTGTTGACCCTGAGTTTTCAGACCAGTTATGACGTTCACGCCAAGTTTGATAATGTTGGCGGGCTCAAGCCCAAGGCGGCGGTGCGCAGCGCGGGCGTGGTGGTCGGCCGGGTTGAAAAAATTGTCTTTGACGACAAGTCCTTCCAGGCCCGCGTCACGCTGGCGATGGAGAGCAGGTACGCGTTTCCGAAAGACAGTTCGCTCAAGATCCTGACCAGTGGGCTGCTGGGCGAACAGTACCTCGGCATTGAACCCGGTGCCGACGAAAAGACGCTGGTTGCGGGAGACGCCATTTCCAGTACGCAGTCGGCCATGGTGTTGGAAAACCTGATAGGGCAATTCCTTTACAGCAAGGCAGCGGAGGGCGCTGGTGCAGACGCGGGCAAAGAAAAGAAATGACGCTTAGGCAATTGTTATCCGGAGTTCAGGACCGGGGTCGCGCTTGCGCTCTGGGGATGTGCTTGCTCCTGAGCGCGCTTCTTGCTGGCTGTGCGACGGGGCCACGTGCCGATCCGCGTGACCCTCTGGAGCCCTTCAACCGAGGGGTCTATCGTCTCAATAGCGCGGTAGATGCGGCGGTTTTGAAACCGGTGGCGAGCACCTACCGGGATCTGACGCCGGTTCGCGTGCGACAAGGCGTGGGCAATTTTTTCGGCAACCTGCAGGATGCCTGGTCGTTTGTGAACAATGTTCTGCAGTTCAAGGGCCAGGCGGCGATCGACAGTTTGCGTCGTGTTGGTGTGAATACCTTTCTTGGATGGGGTGGTGTTTTTGACGTGGCCACCGAGATGGACATCGAAAAGCACACCAAGGATTTCGGTCATACGCTGGGTTACTGGGGGGTTGGCAGTGGCCCCTACCTGGTGCTTCCCTTGCTTGGCTCGTCGACCTTGCGCGATGCCGCAGCGCTGCCGATAGACTGGAAGGGAGATCTGCTTGCCAATGTCGGGCATATTCCGACGCGCAACACCGCCAGGGTGCTCAGACTGGTCGATGAGCGTTCCGACCTGCTCAAGGCCAGCACCATGCTGGAGGAAGCAGCGCTGGATCCCTACACTTTTGTTCGCGAAGCTTTTCTTCAGCGTCGCCGCAGCGTCATTTTTGATGGCAATCCGCCGGAAGAAGACAATACCGAAGAATCTCGTTAGCCCAGAAAGTCAATCCATGAGTACACGATTGTTGAGCCGCCTGTTGGCCGTCCTTGTCGTCAGCCTGTCAAGTCTGCTGGCTTTTCCGGTCAGTGCGGCCGACGAAGCAGCCGATGCACTTATCAAACGCCTGTCCTCTGATGTGCTTGACAACATCCGCTCAGACAAGGCGATCCAGGCCGGTGATGTGACGCGAATCGTGGCGCTGGTTGACGGCAAGATCATGCCCAACGTCAACTTTCAGCGCATGACCGCCGCTGCCGTGGGTCCGGCCTGGAGGCAGGCCAGCGCCGAGCAGCAAAAACGCCTGCAGGAAGAGTTCAAGATCTTGCTGGTACGCACCTATGCCGGAGCGCTGACTCAGGTCAGTGACCAGACCATTTCCGTCAAGCCCATGCGGTCGGCACCCGAGGACAAGGAAGTCGTGGTGCGGACCGAAGTGAAGGGCCGCGGCGATGCGATTCAGCTGGATTACCGGCTTGAAAAGACACCAGGAGAAGGTGCCGGTTGGAAGATTTACAACCTCAATGTGCTCGGAGCCTGGCTGGTTGAAACCTATCGCAGCGATTTTGCCCAGCAAATCAATGCCAAAGGCGTCGATGGCTTGATTGTCACTCTGACAGAGCGCAACAAGGCAAATGCCAAAAAGGGGTGAATATTGTTGGTATTGCCAAACGAGTTGACCCATTCCCAGGCCACCGCCTGTCTGGCGTTGCTGTTGCAGGGCTTGCGCTCACACAGCGATGCGCAAGTAGTGGTCGATGCCACCGGTCTGAACCGGTTTGATTCTGCGGCGCTGGCCGTATTGCTGGAATTCCGACGCGAGTGCCTGGCCTTGAGCAAGTCCTTTTCGATTCAGGGCTTGCCCAGCCGTTTGCGTGATTTGGCCGCCTTGTACGGCATCGCTGATTTGCTGCCTGCACCGTAGCCCTCTGTCATGTCCGCCATTTCTTTTCAAAGCATCTCCAAGTCCTACCCGGCACCGCGTGGGGTCAAGGGGAGTACGTTTCTGGCACTGGACCGTGTCAGTCTGGACATTGAAGAAGGTGAGTTCTTTGGCCTGCTGGGTCCCAACGGCGCGGGCAAGACCACCATGATCAGCATCCTGGCGGGTTTGTCGCGCGCCAGCGCAGGCAAAGTGTCGGTACTGGGCCATGATGTGCTGCTTGATTACGCGCAGGCCCGTCGCAGTCTGGGCGTCGTTCCGCAGGAACTGGTGTTTGATCCCTTTTTCAATGTGCGGGAAGCGCTGCGCTTCCAGTCTGGTTATTTTGGCATCCGAAACAACGAGGCCTGGATTGACGAACTGCTCGATAGTCTGGGCTTGACTGAAAAAGCCAACGCCAATTTGCGCCAACTCTCGGGTGGTATGAAGCGTCGTGTACTGGTGGCGCAGGCGCTGGTGCACAAGCCGCCGGTGATTGTGCTCGACGAGCCGACGGCAGGCGTCGACGTGGAACTGCGCCAGACCCTGTGGCAATTTATTGCCAGACTCAACAAAGAGGGCCACACGGTCTTGCTGACCACCCATTATCTTGAAGAGGCAGAGGCCTTGTGTGGGCGCATCGCCATGCTCAAGGCGGGGCGCATCGTGGCACTGGACCACACCAGCGAGTTGTTGAAGACAGCCTCCAGCAACGTGCTGCGTTTCAAGGTGGACCATGAACTGCCAAAAGTGCTGGCAGATCAGGCCCGCGTCACAGGGCGTATTGTCCAGTTTCCGGCACATGATGCCCTCGAAATTGAACGCTATCTGGCGGCGGTGCGCGAGGCCGGACTGGTGGCGCAGGACGTCGAAATCCGCAAGGCGGACCTGGAAGATGTTTTTCTCGCCGTCATGAAGAGCTCCTCTGAGAGCAACTTGGGCGACGCCGTTGGGGCCACATCATGACGGGCTGGCAGACCCTTTTGTACAAGGAAGTGCTGCGCTTCTGGAAAGTGGCGTTTCAGACAATTGCCGGCCCGGTCCTGACGGCGATGCTTTACCTGCTGATTTTTGGTCATGCGCTGGAGGCGCACGTGAAGGTGTACGACCGGGTAAGCTACAGTGCGTTCCTGGTTCCCGGTCTGGCGATGATGAGCCTCTTGCAAAACGCGTTTGCCAACAGTTCCTCGTCGCTGATCATGAGCAAGGTGATGGGCAATCTGGTCTTTCTGATGCTCACTCCCCTGTCTTACATGAACTGGTTTGTGGCTTATGTGGGAGCAGCGGTCATTCGCGGCCTGGTGGTTGGGCTGGGTGTGTTCGCGGTTTCGGCACTTTTTACGGATGTCAGCTTTGTTGCCCCGCTGTGGATCGTGACGTTTGCCGTGCTGGGGGCTGCCCTGATGGGGACGCTTGGACTGATTGCCGGCTTGTGGGCGGAAAAATTCGATCAGTTGGCTGCCTTTCAGAATTTTGTGGTGATGCCGATGACTTTTCTGAGTGGTGTTTTTTATTCCATTCACTCCCTGCCACCGTTCTGGCAGAAGGTCAGTCATCTGAACCCATTTTTCTACATGATTGATGGTTTCCGTTATGGATTTTTCGGCGCCAGCGATGTCTCGCCCTGGTTGAGCCTGGGCGTGGTCGCCACGGCGCTGGTGCTTGTTAGCGCGCTGGCAGTGACTTTGTTGCGCGTCGGTTACAAAATTCGCGTTTAGCTATCTTTTATTGGATTGATGATATGACTGCAGACCAGATCAGGGACATGATTGCCGCGGGCCTCCTGTGCGAGCACATTACGCTCAATGGAGACGGCCGCCACTGGTTCACCACGATTGTGTCGCCTGCATTCGAAGGTAAACGGGCCATACAACGCCACCAGATGGTCTACGCCACTTTGGGTGAGAAGATGAAAACGGACGAAGTTCACGCGCTGTCGATCAAAGCCTATACGCCGGCCGAATGGGCGGCGCTACCCCAATGATTACGCTGGCGTTGTCGAAGGGACGCATCTTCGAAGAGACATTGCCTCTGCTGCGCTCGGCTGGCATCGAAGTTCTGGAAGACCCTGAAAAGTCGCGCAAGCTGATTCTCGCTACCAACCAGGCAGATGTGCGCGTGCTGGTGGTGCGTGCCACCGATGTACCGACTTACGTGCAGTACGGTGGTGCCGATCTGGGCATCACCGGCAAGGACATGCTGCTGGAGCACGGCAGCGATGGGCTTTACCAGCCGCTGGACCTGCAGATTGCCAAGTGCCGCATCAGTGTGGCGGTGCGCGCAGATTTTGATTACGCATCGGCGGTCAGGCAGGGCTCACGCCTGAAAGTGGCGACCAAGTACGTCGCCATTGCTCGTGAGTTTTTCGCCACCAAGGGCGTGCATGTGGATTTGATCAAACTCTATGGCAGCATGGAACTCGCGCCGCTGGTGGGTCTGGCCGATGCGATTGTTGATCTGGTGTCCACCGGCAATACTCTCAAAGCCAACCATCTGGTCGAGGTTGAACATATCATGGACATCAGTTCCAGACTGGTCGTGAACCAGGCTGCGCTCAAACTCAAACAGGTGCCGATCCGCCGGATCATCGATGCCTTTGCAAAAGCCATTGATGACTGTCACTCGGGATCCATGGATTGCGGGTCAAGCCCGCAATGACAATTTAGCGTCCGCAATGACAATGCCCGCCATGACTGTTACCGCTACGCCTGCCGGTCTATCCACTGCCAGTGCCAGCTTTGAGGCCGAGTTCAAGGCGCGGCTGCACTGGTCGGCCCAGGCCGATGCGCAGATTGAGCAGCGCGTGGCTGACATCCTGGCCGATGTGCAACAGCGCGGCGACGCTGCTGTGCTGGACTACACGGCGCGCTTTGATGGCGTGCAGGCGGCGTCCATGGCGGCCTTGGAGTTGACACAGACGGAATTCAAGGCTGCTTTCGAATCGATTCCTGCCGCCCAGCGCGACGCCCTGCAAGCGGCGGCGAGCCGCGTGCGCAGCTACCACGAGGCGCAGAAGAAGGCGTGCGGCGACAGTTGGAGTTACCGCGACGCCGACGGCACCCTGCTCGGGCAAAAGGTGACGCCAATCGACCGTGTCGGCATTTACGTGCCCGGCGGCAAAGCGACCTACCCGTCGAGCGTGCTGATGAACGCCATTCCGGCGCACGTTGCTGGCGTTGCCGAAATCATCATGGTGGTGCCGACGCCGCGGGGTGAGAAGAACGCGATGGTGCTGGCGGCGGCCTATGTGGCCGGCATCACCCGTGCGTTCACCATCGGTGGTGCGCAGGCGGTGGCGGCGCTGGCCTACGGCACAGCCACCATCCCGAAAGTGGACAAGATCACCGGTCCCGGCAATGCCTACGTGGCGGCGGCCAAGCGCCGTGTCTTTGGCGCCGTCGGCATCGACATGATTGCGGGTCCGAGCGAGATTCTGGTGCTGGCCGATGGCACAACGCCGCCTGACTGGGTCGCGATGGATCTGTTCAGCCAGGCCGAGCATGACGAACTGGCGCAAAGCATTCTGCTCTGTCCGGACGCCGCCTATATCGAACAGGTGCAGGCCTCCATCGACCGCCTGCTGCCGGCCATGCCGCGCCACAGAATCATTGCCAGTTCGCTGAACGATCGCGGGGCCCTGATCCTCACGCGCAGCATGGAAGAGGCCTGCGAGATCAGCAACCGGGTGGCACCCGAACACCTGGAAGTCAGCAGTCTGGAGCCGCAACGCTGGGAGCCGCTGCTCAAGCACGCTGGCGCCATTTTCCTAGGCGCCTACAGCAGCGAAGCGCTTGGTGACTACTGCGCCGGTCCGAACCATGTACTGCCTACCAGCGGCACGGCGCGCTTTTCCTCGCCGCTGGGTGTTTACGATTTCCAGAAGCGCTCCAGTCTGATTGAAGTGAGCCAAGCCGGTGCCCAGACACTGGGCCTGATCGCAGCCGAACTGGCGTATGGTGAAGGTTTGCAGGCACATGCCCGGGCGGCCGAACTGCGCTTGAAGCCGGTGCCACCGATGCGGGAAGCCCAATGACAACGGTTAATCCGAAAGCCCTGCTGCGTATCCGCCAGGACATCCAGTCCATGCACGCCTATGCCATTCAGGAGTCCGAGGGCATGGTCAAGCTCGATGCCATGGAAAACCCGCATCGGCTGCCGCATGATCTGCAGGAAGAACTGGGGCGGCGACTGGGTGCGCTGGCCTTGAACCGCTATCCGGCGGGTCGCATCAACGTGTTGCGCCAGGCGCTGGCAAGCTACGCTGGCATGCCCGAGGGCTATGAGATGATGCTGGGCAACGGCTCGGATGAACTCATCAGTCTGCTGGCACTGGCCTGTGACGTTCCGGGGGCCAGCATCCTGGCACCGCTGCCTGGCTTCGTGATGTATGCCATGAGCGCTCAATTGCAAGGCCTGACGTTTCATGGCGTGCCTCTGACCAGCGACTTTGAGCTCGACGAAGCCGCCATGCTGGAGGCGATTGCGCGGCACCAGCCGGCCATCACCTATCTGGCGTACCCGAACAACCCGACCGCCAATCTGTGGGACGACACGGTGATGGAGAACATCATCCTTGCCGCCGGCCAACAGGGCGGCCTGGTCGTGCTGGACGAGGCCTATCAACCTTTTTCCAGCCGGAGCTACATGGACCGGATCGAGCGTCATGGTCATGTGCTGCTGCTGCGCACCCTTTCCAAATTTGGTTTGGCGGGCGTGCGGCTTGGCTATCTGATGGGTCCCCAAGCCCTGATTGCCGAGATCGACAAGGTGCGTCCGCCCTACAACATCAGCGTGCTCAATTGCGAGTGCGCACTCTTTGCGCTGGAGCACAGCGAGGTCTTTGCGGCACAAGCGCTCGACTTGTGCGCCCAGCGTGCGGTGCTGATGCAGGCGCTTGCTGCGATATCTGACGTGACTGCCTTCAAGAGCGAAGCCAACATGATTCTGATCCGGGTGCCAGACGCAGCCAAGACATTCGACAGAATGCGCGCGCGCAAGGTTTTGATCAAGAACGTTTCCAGTCTGCACGGCTTGCTGGACAACTGCTTGCGCATCACCGTGGGTACGGCGGATGAAAATGCGAAAATGCTCACCGTCCTGAAGGAAGCACTCCAACCATGAACCGCACTGCCGAAGTCGAACGCAAAACCGCCGAGACCCATATCACGGTCAAGGTCAATCTTGACGGCAATGGCCAGTCAAGCCTGCATACCGGGATTGGTTTCTTTGACCATATGCTCGATCAGATTGCTCGTCACGCCATGCTGGATCTGGATGTCCGCGCCGTGGGCGATCTGCATGTTGACGGTCACCACACCGTGGAAGACGTTGGCATTGCCTTGGGGCAGGCAGTGCACCAGGCAGTCGGTGACAGGAAAGGCATTCGCCGCTATGGCCACGCCTATGTGCCACTGGACGAGGCGCTGTCGCGCGTCGTCATTGATTTTTCTGGCCGTCCGGGGCTGGTCATGAATCTGCCTTTCAAGAGCGGCATGATTGGCACTTTTGACAGCCAGTTGACGCACGAGTTCTTTCAGGGTTTTGTCAATCATGCTTTTGTCACCCTGCACATCGACAACCTGCGCGGCGAGAACGCCCATCACCAGGCCGAAACCGTGTTCAAGGCCTTTGCCCGTGCGCTGCGCTCAGCGCTCGAACCCGATCCCCGCAGCGCCGGAACCGTTCCCTCAACCAAGGGCACGCTCTGAACAGTGTTATGGACAAGACCGTGGCCGTGGTCGACTATGGCATGGGCAACTTGCGTTCCGTATCGCAGGCGGTGCAGGCAGCCGCAGCAGGTACTGGATACCAGGTAGTCATTACGGCCGAACCCGATCAGGTGCGTGCCAGTGAACGCGTCGTGTTGCCGGGGCAGGGCGCCATGCCTGACTGCATGCGCCAGCTGCGGGACTCCGGTTTGCTGGCCAGTGTGCTTGAGGCGGCCGGAGCGAAGCCCCTGTTTGGGGTCTGCGTCGGTATGCAAATGCTGCTTGACCATAGTGCCGAGGGAGACACGGTCGGCTTGGGTCTGATTCACGGCGAAGTTGTCAAGTTTGATCTGGTCGGTCAAACGCAGGCTGATGGCAGCCGGTACAAGGTGCCGCAGATGGGCTGGAATCAGGTCTATCGCAATAATCACGGCGTCGCAGAGCATCCGCTCTGGGCGGGGGTGTCAGACGGTAGCTATTTCTACTTTGTGCACAGTTATTACGCCAGAACGTCTGATGCACGCCACAGCGTCGGCGAGACTGACTACGGTAGCCGCTTCAGTTCAGCCATTGCGCGTGATAATATTTTCGCCACCCAATTTCATCCTGAAAAAAGTGCCGATCAAGGTTTGTTGCTTTACCGGAACTTCCTTCACTGGAAGCCCTGATACCCCCGCTCACGCCGCGCCTGACGCTGTCTTCTTTTCTATCAAACCCAAAGCATCATGCTTTTAATTCCTGCCATTGACCTGAAAGACGGTCACTGCGTTCGCCTCAAGCAGGGTGACATGCAGCAATCCACCACCTTTGGCGAAGATCCGGTCGTCATGGCCACCAACTGGACCATGCAAGGCGCGCGTCGCTTGCATCTGGTTGACCTCAATGGTGCGTTTGCCGGTCATCCCGTCAATGAGAAAGCGATTCGCCGGATTCTCAAGGAAGTCGGCAGTGCGGTGGATGTACAACTTGGCGGCGGGATACGCGATCTCGATACCATCGAGCGCTACCTTGACGCTGGGCTGCGCTATGTCATCATTGGCACGGCGGCGATCCGCAACCCGGGATTTCTGCAGGACGCCTGTACCGCCTTTGGTGGCCACATCATGGTCGGTCTGGACGCCCGTGACGGCAAAGTGGCTACCGACGGCTGGAGCAAACTGACGCGCCACGACGTGGTGGATCTGGGCAAGAAGTTTGAAGATTTTGGCGTCGAGTCGATTATTTATACCGATATCGGGCGCGACGGCATGCTCAGCGGCATCAATGTCGAAGCCACAGTCAGACTGGCGCAAGCCCTGACCATACCGGTAATTGCCTCCGGAGGCCTCTCCAGCATGGCTGACATCGACGCCCTTTGCGCGGTCGAAGACGAAGGCATCGAGGGCGTCATTTGCGGGCGAGCGATTTACTCCGGCGACCTCGACTTTGCTGCCGCGCAACGGCACGCTGATGAGCTCAATGGCTGATGAAATGCAATCTCAGTGGCAAGCCACTTTTTGTCATTGCGGGCCTCAGGTTTGTCATTGCGGGCCTCAGGTTTGTCATTGCGGACCTCAGGTTTGTCATTGCGGACTCGATCCGCAATCCAGAGCACCCGAATGCCTGGATGCCCCCGGATCGGAGTCCGGGGCAGGCTCCTCATGTCCGGCATGACAATGCTTGTGCTGCAGTTGCCGCTCCCATGAACAAGGCATGCAAGCCTTGGCGCAACGCCTGGGTCGGCAAACCACGGTGGTTCCGGGAAGGCTCGCCATGCTAGCCAAACGCATCATTCCCTGTCTGGACGTGACCGGCGGACGTGTCGTCAAGGGCGTCAATTTTGTCGAACTGCGTGACGCGGGTGATCCGGTGGAGATCGCGGCGCGCTACAACGAGCAGGGTGCAGATGAACTGACTTTTCTCGATATCACTGCCACCAGCGATGGCCGCGATCTGATTCTGCACATCATCGAAGCGGTTGCCTCCCAGGTCTTTATTCCACTGACAGTGGGTGGCGGTGTGCGTACGGTGGACGACGTGCGTCGCTTGCTCAACGCCGGTGCCGACAAGACCAGCTTCAATTCGGCTGCGATCGCCAATCCGCAGGTCATCAACGAAGCTTCTGCCAAATATGGTGCCCAGTGCATCGTGGTGGCCATTGACGCCAAGCGGCGCAGTGAAGCGGATGCCGGCCGACTCGACGCGCAGGGCCAGGCCATCGGCGCCGGCTGGGATGTCTACAGCCACGGTGGGCGCAAGAACACCGGACTGGACGCGGTGCGCTGGGCAGTCGAGATGACACGCCGTGGTGCGGGTGAAATTTTGCTCACCAGCATGGATAGAGACGGCACCAAGGCGGGTTTTGATCTGACCTTGACGCGGTCTGTCAGCGACGCGGTCAGCGTTCCCGTGATTGCCTCCGGCGGTGTCGGCACGCTCGATCATCTCGCTGACGGCATCCAGATCGGTGGCGCCGACGCCGTGCTGGCTGCCAGCATTTTTCACTACGGTGAATTTACCGTGGCCCAGGCCAAAGCCAGGATGTCCGAGCGTGGCATTCCGGTCAGAATCCCGGCATGAACTGGCTTGATACGGTCCGCTGGGACGCCCAGGGCCTGGTGCCCGTGATTGCGCAGGAAGCCAGTACCGGCGATGTCCTGATGTTTGCCTGGATGAATCGCGAAGCGCTGCAGCAAACCGCCGAACTTCGGCGCGCGGTCTATTTCAGCCGCTCCCGCAACAAGCTCTGGTTCAAGGGCGAAGAGTCGGGCCACGTGCAAACCGTGCATGAAATCCGGCTCGACTGCGATCAGGATGTGATCCTGCTCAGAGTGACCCAGACCGGACACGAACCGGGCATCGCTTGCCACACCGGGCGTCACAGCTGCTTCTTCAGTGTGCTCGACAATGGCGACTGGAAAGTATCCGAGCCAGTCTTGAAAGATCCGCGAACCATTTACAGCTAAACACCCATGTCTGCTCCAATTTCTGCCGCCGATTCACTTGCCGCCTTGTCACGTGTCATCGAAAGCCGTTTGCCACAAAACGGGGGTGATGCCAGCACCAGCTATGTGGCGCGACTGTTGCACAAGGGCCCTGATGCCTTTCTGAAGAAGATTGGCGAAGAAGCGACTGAAGTTGTGATGGCCGCCAAAGACGCCGATGCGGGCGGCGACAGGAACAGAATAGTCAACGAGGTCGCCGACCTCTGGTTTCACTGCATGATTGCACTGGTTCATTACGGCCTTGCTCCGGCCGATGTGGTGGCTGAACTGGAACGCCGTGTTGGCACCAGCGGCATCGAGGAAAAGGCCTTGCGCAAGGCGCTCACGCGCGACGGAGAAGGCTCGTGACGCCGGAGAACACTGCGGCGAGTCATGATCCCAGCTGTCTGTTCTGCAAAATCGTGGCGGGCGTGATTCCCTCGCGGCTGGTCTATCAGGACGAAGAACTGTTTGCCTTTCACGACATCCATCCCTGGGCACCGGTGCATTTCTTGATCATTCCAAAGATGCACATCCCGTCCCTGGCGCAACTTGGCCCTGAACACGCGCCCCTGATGGGGCGCATGTTGGTGCTGGCGCCCCAATTGGCCTTGCAACAGGGCTGCAATCCTTACCCGCAGGGCGGCTTTCGCCTGCTGTGCAATACTGGAGCTGAAGGCCGCCAGGAAGTGCAGCACCTGCACATTCATGTGATGGGTGGTCCGCGTCCCTGGCTCCGCGCTTGATTTGCCGACTAAAATCGGCGCAATTCCTTAGGAGAAACTGATGGGACTTTCGACGACACACCTGATTATTTTTCTGGTCATCATCATTGTGATTTTTGGCACCAAGAAGCTGCGCAATATCGGCTCTGATCTGGGTGGAGCAGTCAAGGGCTTCAAGGACGGGATGAAGGACGGTACCGACAAGGCTGCCGACGCTCCCGCCGATCCCGCCGCTGCTGCTCCGGTGCAGCAGGTCAGCTCAGCTGCTGCAACGGCCAAAGAAACCATTGACGTTGAAGCCAAGACCAAAGCCTGATAGTGATTGATATTGGGGTCACCAAGCTCGCCATCATTGGCGGCATTGCATTGATTGTTATCGGTCCGGAAAAGCTGCCTGGTCTGGCCAAGACCCTCGGGACTTTGCTGGGGCGCGCCCGGCGCTATGTGGCCGATGTCAAGAATGAAGTCAGTCGATCGATGGAGCTTGATGAACTCAAGAAAATGAAGGATACGGTGGAAAACGCGGCGCGCGAAGTCGAAACCTCTATTCAGACCAACGCCGCTGACTTGGAAAAGGGCTGGGCCGAAGCCACAGAATTGGCATCCAGCGCGAGCATCACGGAGCCAAGCACAAGTTTTCCGGAATACAAACACCCGCGAAAGAAGTGGCGCGTCAAGCAGGGCGCTACGCCACGCTGGTACAAGGCGCGCAGCGGTGTGCGTACCAATGCCTTGTCTGGCGCGGCGCGAGTGGCGCGGTTTCGACCTACCAGATTGAGCTGATGACGGACGCTGAAAAAAAAGACGACGAACTGGCCGGGACCGAGCAGCCTTTTGTGCAGCATCTGATTGAACTGCGCGATCGCCTGCTGCATGCGCTTTACGGCATCGCTGCGATTCTGGCGGTTCTGTTGTTTTATCCCGGGCCTTCGAGGCTTTATGACCTGCTTGCCATGCCTTTGGTCAAGGCCTTGCCCGAAGGCTCGCGCATGATCGCCGTCGGCGTCGTGTCGCCGTTTCTGGTGCCTATCAAGGTTTCGGTGATGGCCGCCATTGCGCTGTCCCTGCCCTGGATTCTTTATCAGGTCTGGGCTTTTGTGGCCCCGGGGCTTTACAAGCATGAAAAGAAGCTGGTGTTGCCGCTGGTGGCCGCCAGCACCCTGCTGTTTTACATGGGGGCCTCGTTTTGCTATTTCTTTGTTTTTGGCCAGGCCTTTCCGGCGATCCAGAAAATGGCGCCGATGTCGGTCGCCGTCAGCCCCGATATTGAGGCCTATCTTGATTTTGTCATCACCATGTTCATCGCCTTTGGTGTGGCTTTTGAGGTGCCTATTGTGGTCGTCATACTGGCCCGCATGGGCATCGTGACGATCGCGCAACTCAAAGCGTTTCGAACCTACTTTGTGGTGGGAGCTGCGGCGGTGGCCGGGCTGGTCACGCCGCCCGACCCGGTATCCATGATCGCCCTGCTGATTCCCATGGTGCTGCTGTACGAATTCGGCATTCTGGCGGCCCGGTTTTTTATCAAGCACACGGCAGCGCCTGACGAAGGTGTGTGATGCACAAGCTCAGACAAGTGCTTGACTGGCCGCGCCCCGCCAAGCGTCTGTTCGTCATCGCGGTCGACATCATCATGGCCTTGCTGGCCACCTGGGTCGCTTACTCCTTGCGCTATGAAACCTTGCACTGGCCATCCGACGACCAGTGGTGGGTCTACCTGCTTGGGCCGGTTTTGGCGGTGCCGATCTTTGCCCGTTTTGACCTGTATCGCGCCATTTTTCGCTACACCGGCATGGACGTGCTGTTTGTTACGGGGCAGGCCATTGCGTTTTATGCTTTGATCCGCGTTCTGTTGCTGTACTGGGTCAAGTGGCCTGTCTTTCCGCTCACGCTGGGGGTCTTGCAGCCCATCATCTTCTTTGTGTTGATTGGCAGCAGCCGCGTTCTGGCGCGTTATATGCTGGCCGGTATCGGTCTGGGCAAGGAACACTACCACGGCCGCATGCTGATCTTTGGTGCCGGTGCTGCCGGTGTGCAGACGTCCTCGGCGATGGCGATCACCGGGCATGTCAAGCTGCTTGGATTTGTTGATGAAGATCCGGCCAAAATCGGCCAGACCATCAATGGGGTTCCGGTTTTTTCGGCACTGCAGGTTCCGGTCCTGGTGAGAGATCTTGGCATTACCGATATCCTGCTGGCCATACCGAGCGCGAGCCGGGACCGGCGCAACAAGATTATCCAGAGTCTGCGCACCCTGCCGGTGCACACCCGAACGCTGCCGGGTCTGGCTGATCTGACCAGCGGACGCGTCACCGTAAGAGACTTTCGCGAACTGGATGTCGAAGACTTGCTGGGGCGCGCGGCGGTGGCACCGCAGGCTGATTTGCTGGCCTGCAGCCTGTTCAACCAAACCATTCTGGTCACGGGTGCTGGCGGCAGCATTGGCAGCGAGTTGTGCCGGCAAATCCTGTTGGAGCGCCCACGTCGACTGCTGCTGCTCGATCACAATGAGTTTGGCCTGTACACCTTGCACCGTGAACTGCAGGCTTGGTGCCACGCGCAGACCTCGGACATTGAACTGGTGCCTCTGTTGGCTAGTGTTGCGAACCGGCAGCGGCTGGACTGGATCTGTGCACAATACCGGCCCGACACGGTTTACCATGCGGCTGCCTACAAGCATGTGCCGATGGTCGAATGCAACCCGTCGGAAGGCATTTTCAACAATGTCTTTGGTACGCTGAACATGGCGCAGGCGGCGCAGGCGGCCCAAGTCGCCAGCTTCGTACTGGTGTCGACTGACAAGGCAGTGCGACCTACCAATCTGATGGGGGCCAGCAAACGCATGGCCGAACTGATATTGCAGGCCATGGCAGATCGGGCAGGCACTCATGACACGCGTTTTTGCCTGGTCCGCTTTGGCAATGTGCTGGGTTCCAGTGGCAGCGTGGTGCCGATGTTTCGTGAACAATTGGCGCAGGGGGGGCCCTTGACCATCACGCATCCCGAGGTCACACGCTATTTCATGACCATTCCTGAAGCGGCGCAATTGGTCCTGCAGGCAGCGGCGATGGCTACAGGGGGCGAAGTGTTTGTGCTTGACATGGGGGAGCCCGTCAGGATTCTGGATCTGGCGCGTCGGCTGGTTGGCTTGTCCGGGTTGAGTGTCCGCGACGCAGCACAACCCGATGGCGACATCGAGTTCTCCTTCATCGGTCTGCGCCCTGGGGAAAAGCTTTACGAGGAACTGCTGATTGGCGACAACCCGACCGCCACGGCCCATCCTCGCATCATGAAAGCCCATGAGGACTTCATGGCCTGGCCTGAATTGATGATCGAGCTTGAGCAGTTGCAGCAGGCAGCCCGTGCCGAAAACGTGGTCGCGATCCGCCAGCTGCTGCGCGCCTGTGTTCACGGCTTTCACGATGAAGTTGAACTGTGACAAAAAAAGTATTCATCAAAACGTTTGGCTGCCAGATGAACGAGTACGACTCGGGCAAGATGGTGGACGTGCTGCGCGCCGCGCAGGGATTTGAGCGAACCGAAAACGTAGAAGAGGCGGACCTGATTCTGTTCAACACCTGCTCGGTGCGTGAAAAGGCCCAGGAAAAGGTTTTTTCGGATCTGGGGCGCGTCAAGCACCTCAAGAAGAGAGGGGTGTTGATTGGTGTGGGAGGCTGCGTGGCAAGCCAGGAAGGCGCTGCCATTATTGAGCGTGCCCCCTACGTGGATGTGGTGTTTGGGCCGCAGACGCTGCATCGGTTACCGCAGTTGCTGGCGCAAAGGCAATTGCAGAGCCGCTCGCAAGTTGACATCAGTTTTCCGGAGATAGAAAAGTTTGATCATCTGCCACCGGCACGTGTCGAAGGAGCCAGTGCCTTTGTCAGCATCATGGAAGGCTGCTCCAAGTACTGCAGCTATTGCGTCGTGCCGTACACGCGGGGCGAGGAAGTTTCCAGACCGTTCGAGGATGTACTGGTGGAGGTGGCGGGGCTGGCCGGGCAAGGGGTTAAAGAGATCACCTTGCTGGGGCAGAATGTGAACGCTTACCGGGCCGCGATGGGGCGCACTGGCGCGTTGGCTGACTTTGCGACACTGCTTGAGTACGTGGCCGAAATTCCCGGTGTTGAGCGTATCCGCTACGTGACCAGCCACCCCAATGAATTCACACCAGCGCTGATTGCTGTTTACGGCAAGATTGACAAGTTGGTGAGCCACCTGCACTTGCCGGTGCAACATGGCTCGGACCGCATTCTGGCGGCGATGAAGCGTGGTTACAGCGCCATGGAATACAAATCAACCGTGCGCAAGTTGCGGGCGATCCGGCCTGATATGGCGCTGAGCAGCGATTTCATCGTCGGCTTTCCGGGCGAGACCGAAGACGACTTCAACAAGATGATGAAGCTGATTGACGATGTTGGCTTTGACAACTCGTTCAGCTTTATCTTCAGCCCCCGCCCCGGAACGCCGGCCGCCAATCTGCTGGACGACACGCCGCATGAGGTGAAGCTGCGACGGTTGCAGCATTTGCAGGGCGTCATCAATGACAACATCAAGCGAATCAGCGAAAGCCGCTTGGGTACGGTGCAGCGAATTCTGGTGGAGGGTCACGCCAAGCGTGATGCCAATGAGCTGATGGGGCGCACCGAGTGCAATCGGGTGGTCAACTTCTGCGGTGGCGCAGATTTGATCGGGCAACTGGTCGACGTCAGGATTACCGAAACCCGCTCGTTTACTTTGCGCGGGGAACTGCAACTGGATCCCGGATCGAGTCCGGGATGACAGTGAAGTAGGCCATTGCCGCCCCGGTTGTCGTTGCGGGCTTGACCCGCAATCCAGGATCAATTGGAGTCTGACCCGAATTAATCTCCAGTTAATCTCCTTCAGACCTCAGAACGGCATTTTGGGCAT
>QYPX01000154.1 GCA_007280205.1 Comamonadaceae bacterium | reverse complement strand
GGCGCAGACCGGCTTGCACTTGCCGCAGCGCAGGCAGTCCTTCACGCTGTCGGCAATGGCACCAATGTCGCTCTGGCTCATGATGAGCGACTCGTGTCCCATCAAGCCAAAGCTCGGTGTGTAGGCGTTGGTCAGATCGGAGCGCAGATCCTGCCCGGCCGGCGCCCGCAGCAACTTGCCCTTGTTAAAGCGCCCCTCGGGGTCTATCCTGGCCTTGTACTCGGTGAACGGCCGCAGTTCTTCGTCCGTCAGGTACTCCAGTTTGGTGATGCCAATGCCGTGCTCGCCCGAGATCACGCCGTCCAGCGATCTTGCCAGCGCCATGATGCGTTTGACAGCACCGTGCGCCGCTCGCAGCATGTCGTAGTCATCGCTGTTGACTGGTATGTTGGTATGCACATTTCCGTCGCCGGCATGCATGTGCAGCGCCGCCCAGACACGGCCCTTGAGCACACGCTGGTGCACTGCATTGCACTCGCGCAGAATGGCTTCAAAGGCGCCGCCGCTGAAGATGTTCTGCAAAGGTGCGCGCAGCTGCGTCTTCCAGCTGGCACGCAGGCTGTGATCCTGCAACTGCACAAACAAGCCGTTCACATCGTCCAGCCAGCCCTGCCACAAATTACGCACTTCGGCGATCAGCGCCAGCGCCTGCGCGACCCGGTCTTCCAGCAGCTCGGCTGAGGGCAGCAGCCGGGCGTCGTCATGCTTGCCCAGCGGCAGATGGCCAGCGGTAAAAAATTCTTCCAGCGCGTCGCACAGCGCGATCTTGTTGCGCAGACTCAGCTCGATGTTGATGCGCTCAATGCCATCGGTGTACTCGGCCATGCGCGGCAGCGGAATCACCACGTCCTCGTTGATCTTGAAAGCGTTGGTGTGCTTGCTGATCGCCGCCGTGCGCTTGCGGTCCAGCCAGAATTTCTTGCGCGCATCGGCACTGATGGCGATGAAGCCCTCGCCACTGCGCGAATTCGCAATCCGCACCACCTCCGAAGTCGCGCGCGCCACCGCATCAGCATCATCGCCGGCAATGTCACCCACCAGCACCATCTTGGGCAGGCCACCACGGCGCGACTTGGTGGCATAACCCACCGCCTTCAGGTAGCGATCATCCAGATGCTCGAGTCCCGCCAGCAAAACGCCGGAGCGCTTCTGCTCGCTGAACATGAAGTCCTTGATCTCGACGATGCTGGGCACCGCGTCCCTGGCGTTGCCAAAGAACTCCAGGCAGACGGTGCGCGTATGCGCCGGTTTGCGGTGCACGATCCAGCGCGCGCTGGTGATCAAACCGTCGCACCCCTCTTTCTGGATACCAGGCAGGCCGCTCAAGAACTTGTCGGTCACATCCTTGCCCAGGCCCTGCTTGCGAAAGGTGTGCCCGGGAATGTCGAGCTGCTCGGTACGCAGCAGCGACTTGCCGTCAGCAGCGAAATACTTCAGCTCAAAGCGCGCCAGTTCCACGTCGTGGATCTTCCCGAGGTTGTGCCCCAGACGCGTCACTTCCAGCCACTCGGCCTGCGGCGTCACCATGCGCCAGCTCGCCAGATTGTCCAGCGCCGTGCCCCATAAAACGGCTTTCTTGCCGCCGGCGTTCATGGCAATGTTGCCGCCAATGCAGGAAGCCTCGGCCGATGTCGGGTCCACGGCAAAAACAAAGCCGGCACGCTCTGCCGCGTCGGCCACGCGCTGCGTCACCACACCGGCCTCGGTCCACACGGTAGCGACCGGCTGCGCCAGCCCTGGCAGAGCCACCAGTTCGACCTCGCTCGTGGCTTCGAGCTTTTCGGTGTTGATGACCACGCTCTTCCAGGTCAGGGGAATGGCGCCACCGGTGTAGCCGGTACCACCGCCACGAGGAATGATGGTCAGGCCCAGTTCGATGCAGCCCTTGACCAGCGCCGCCATCTCGGCTTCGGTATCGGGCGTCAGCACGACAAAAGGGTACTCGACACGCCAGTCGGTCGCATCGGTCACATGGCTGACGCGCGACAGGCCGTCAAACTTGACATTGTCCTTGGCGGTCAGGCGGCGCAACACACGCTGCGCCCTGCGCCGCAGCGCCGCTGTTTCTATGAACGCCGCATCAAAAGCCCGCACCGCTGCGTCCGCTGCCGCCAGCAGTTCGCCGACCATGGTGTCGCGCTCAGGGTCCAGGTCCGGAGTGCGGCGCTTTTGGACGTCACCGAGGCGGTGCTGCAAGGCCTCCACCAGCAGCTGGCGCCGCTTCGGGTTGTCCAGCAAATCATCCTGCAAATACGGGTTGCGCTGCACCACCCAGACGTCGCCCAGCACCTCGTAGAGCATGCGCGCCGAGCGCCCGGTGCGACGCTCCTCGCGCAGGCGATTGAGCACCTCCCAGGAGCGCTCGCTCAACAGTCGGATGACGATTTCGCGATCCGAAAACGAGGTGTAGTTGTACGGTATCTCCCGAATCCGGGGGTGTTCGTGCGGCACGTGCGTTGCAGCGCCAGGCAGGGGATTGAGCAGAGTCGGAAGATTCATGGGAGCAGGGATATTACCGCAGCGCAGCATTCCCCTACTCAAATCCCGGTGGCCTCGGTCATCAGCGCGCGCCAACGCCGGTAGCGCGTTTGCAGCGCTGAATCGCTCTGCACCGCAAAGACGTCCTCATGAGCACCCTGGTTCCAGTCCTTGGGCCGTCCACAGGCCAGGTAGGCGATGCCGCGCGCGCTGGCTTCCGGATCGTCGCGCCGGTGCACCGGCAGGCCGCAGATGCTGGCCAGGCGCTGACACAACCCATCGAGCAGGGAGACGCCACCGCTGATGCGGATGCGCTGCGCCGCAGGCACATACTTGTTCATGTGATCGATGTTGGCCTGCAGCAGGAAAGCGATGCTCTCCACCACCGCCACAACTTTCAGCCAGGGCTCGGCCTCACCGACGAAGCGTGACGCAAATTCAGGCTGCCAGAACGGTCCACCCAGACCCGCGATGCCATTGAGAAACAGCGGTGGTTCCTCGGGCCGTGCCAGCCATTGCGGCAGCTGCTTGGTGAGCTGCTCAAAGCCAAACTCCTTGCTGACCCACTCCAGCGCGCTACCGGCACCGTTCACGTTGCCCTCGACCATATAGACCTTGGTAGCACCATCGTCCAGGATGATGCCGGTCAACTGGCGCGGCACGTGACCGGGAAAGTGATTGAGCGCGCGCTGCACAAAGGCGCTGGTGCCGATGTTGACGTAGGCCGCATCCGCTTCGGGCCAGCCAAAGGCAAACACCGCCGCCGACTGGTCACCGTTGACCGCCGTGAGCGCAATCGCCGCACCCGGCAGGTCCAGCGTTCCCCAGGCATGACAGGTCGCTACGCTCTTTGGCAGGAAACCTGCTGGCAGACCGAACAGCGCCAGCAGCTCAGGGTCCCAGTCACGCGTGTGCAGGTTCCACAACTGGGTGCGCGCCGCGCACTGCGGATCCGCCAGAAAGGGCTGCTCAGCACAAAGGCGAAACACCACAAAACTCGCCATCGGACCCCAGCACAAGGTCTGGTTCTCCAAAGCGGCACTTACGGCAGGCAGATGATCCAGCGCCCAGCGCACTTTGCTGGCGCCGTAGTGCGGCGAGAGAAAGAGCCCGGTCTTGCGATGCACGCTGTCGGCGTGCGGCTGCAACTGGTCGATCCAGGCGTGGGCGCGCCGGTCCTGCCAACTGAAGATGGGCGACAGGGGCTCTCCCGTGACCCGGTCCCAGCAGATCACGCTGGAGCGCTGGCTCGACAGTCCGGCGGCCACCACGTCCTGCCGGAGCGGCCCCAGAGCCTGCAAGGCCTGTGTCGCGGCCAGACGCACGGAGTTCACGATCTCGTCGCCATCCTGCTCGGCCCAGTCCGCCTGCGGGTAGCTGATGGTGATGTTGGACACGCCGCTTGAGATCGTGCGCCCCTGTCGATCAAACACCAGCGCCCGACTGGCGTGGGTTCCCTGGTCCATCGCCAGAACCAGTGGCTTGCTGATGGCACCGATCCGTTCGTCCATTACATGCCTCCCTAAAGACCGAGTGACTTCGCCGACAGCCCCAGCGCAAGTCCCAGAAGCTGCGTGTAAAGCAGCGTCCGAATGGACGGATCAGCAGTGTCTGACTGAACCCCGTCGAAACGCAGATGGCAGTGCGGGCAGGCGGTGCACATCACTTCGGCACCACTGGCCAGTGCATCGGCCACCTTGGCACGCGTGATGTGCTCCGACAGCGCCGCGTTCGCCTCGTGCAGCGGATCACCGCAACAGTCGAGTTTGCGCGGCCAGTCAACCGGTGTTGCACCGGTCAGGCGAATCAGCTCTTCGAAGATCGTCGGCGCCAGCGCGTTGTCAAAGCGTGCCACCTTGCTCGGGCGCAGCGTGTGGCAGCCATACTGGGCGGCGACCCGCAGACCGGTGCGCGGCGCGCGCACCGCGCTGGTGAGCGCGTCCACACCGATCACGCGCGCCAGCAGCGCCAGCACGTGCTCGACCTGGGACGCCCCCGACCAGGCCAGACCCTCGGCGGCCAGCGCCTCGCTGATGCGCGAGCGCAGTGCGGCGTCCTCATTCAAAAAGGTGATGGCATGGCGCAGGGTACCGAAGCAGCAGGCGCAGGGCGTCAGCAGGTTCAGACCGGCGCTCTCGGCCAGCGCCAGGTTGCGGGCGGCGGCCAGTACGAAGGCGTCGCGGCTGAGGTCGCGCGCTGGGTAGCCGCAGCAGTTGAAGTCCAGATCAACGAGCGTCACGCCCAGATGCTGCAATACGGCGCGGGTTGAGGCAGCGTAAGCCGGTAGCCGGGAGGGGATCTTGCAGCCCAGGAACAACGCGTAGTTCATGAAAGTTCCTTGCCTCTGCGCACGGTGCCCAGGCGCTGCACTGCCAGTGCGCGCAACTCGAGCATGATGTCGGCCACGCGCAGGCCCTCGGGGCAGTGCTCCTGGCACTGGTAACAACTGGCGCAGCTCCAGACCATGCTGGAGCCCAGGGTGAGGTCGCGCAGACCCAGACGCAGCAGGTTCATCACCTTCTGTGGTGTCAGATCAACGGCGAAGGCGGGGTCGGTGCTGTGCGCCACCACCGGGCAGACGTTGCTGCAGGTCTGGCACTGCACGCAACGCGAGAAGCTGCTGCGATCGGCTGAGAGCGGTGCGTCACGCGCATCGGGGTCGCAAAAGCGCTGTGGCGCGGCATCGCTCTGCAAGGCCTCGGCCCAGTCCAGTGCCGAACGTGTCTTCACCCACTGCGCCGGCGCCGGCAGGCCCGCGCCAGCCAGATCGCCGCGACTGGCCTGCCACAGGTCTTGCAGGTCCAAACCCACCGGGCAGGCGCTGCTGCAACGTCCGCAGTCGGTACACAGGAACGCACCTTCAGCGACGCGCAAGCTCATCTCGCCGGCACCGGTAGCGACGAGCTTGTGCGAGGGCAGCAGATAGCGGTTATCCAGATAGCGCGCCAGCGGGGCCACCGCGCACTGCGCATCGCAAATACCGCAAGCCACACAGGCGTCCAGCGCCAGTGCGCGCCGCGTTGCACGGCCGGCGCTGGAGTACGCTTGAGGCGGCGCCGCGCCATGGGCCAGCAGGCTGATCGGCGCCGCGACTGCGTGCAAGAAGCGGGTAAAGGCCAGCGTCGCCAGACCCAGAAAGCAGGCGAAAACATGAAGATACAGAAGCCAGATATGCGCCTTCACCTCGTCCAGAGAGCGCGCCAGCGGCGCCAGCAAACGCGACACCGGGTAAGAGACAAAGGCGGACGCGGCCCTGGCGTGGCAGGTTTCGCAATCTGCCTCATGCATGGCGCGGCCTTGCTGCAGCAACTCCGCTGTGATCGGCTCCTTCAGATCGTCAAACGCCACGCCGAACTCGCTGGCCCAGAGCGCGCGCAGTGGCTTGAGCGCAGCCGGATCGGCGCTGCCGTTGAACTCCTTGGCCATGCGGTAGAAGGCCTGCGGTGAAGCCATCTTGTCCGCTTCAAGCAAGAAGCCCGTCAGCAGGATGAAGCCAAGCAGCGCAATGAAGGCCGCCGCCATGGGTGGGCGCACTGGCGCAAAGCGCGTGCGCTGGCGCCGCAGTCTGAACAGAAACATTGCCAGTCCCACCAGCACCATTGCGCCGAACAGATTGCGCAGAAACAGGTAAGGATTTCTGGTGGACTCGTAACCCGGAAACAGCTTTACGGTCACAAGCGCCGCCAGCGCATGCATCAGCAGCAAGAGCATGAATCCGGCAGCCATGAGCCAGTGCGCCAGCCAGCGGGATTTGTCGCTGCGGTAGAGCCTGCGCTGCAACAAGACGTCAAAGAACAAGGTACCAAGGAGGTCAAACAAGCGCCGGCTGAAGAGTGCAGCAGCAAGGCCGCGCAACAAGACCTGCAAGCGCTGCCACAGCGTCGCCGCCTGCACGTCAGGCCCGATACGCATGCGGTACCAGCCCGACACGCGCCACAGCAGACCCAGGGCGCACAGCAGCAGTGATGCATCCAAAGCGGTCTGAAAGAGTGCGTGCGACATGATGCTAGCCACCCGGCTTTCCGGACTTCCTGGATTGCGGGTCGGAGCCCGCAATGACAAATCGGTTGTCATCGCCGACCCCGCAATTGGCGTCCCGAACTTGGCCGCCGTCATCCCGGACTTGGCTGCTGTCATCCCGAACTTGGCCGCTGTCATCCCGGACTTGGCCGCTGTCATCCCGAACTTGGCTGCTGTCATCCCGGACTTGACTGCTGTCATCCCGGACTTGATCCGGGATCCAGCGCTGCGCCACCACTGGATTGCGGGTCAAGCCCGCAATGACAAATCGACTGTCATGTCGAACCTGATCCGGGGACGCAATGACATCAACAGCCGCCCAGGCTGTTGCGATCGCCAGGCCCGAGCCGCACTTCTCGCGCATCCAGTCCTGCTCGGCCAGGATCGAGCCGATGGCGAACAGTTTCTCCCAGGCTGGCTTGCCGTTCGCGGCTAGCGGCCGCCAGGCATCGTCCGTCTTCAAGCCGGCGCGGTTGATGGCGTGGCCCGCCGGGTCCAGAAAGTCACGCTGATGCCAGGCCTCACGCGCGGCCGGCTGCTGCACCGGCAAGTCGAGGAGACTCTCGCGCACGCTCTGCCGATCGGCGTTCAGTCCGCGACCGCTAAAGCGCCCGGTGGCCAGCACCACCGCGCGCGCCTGGATGCGCTCGCCGCCGGGTGCTCCTTCGAGTTCCAAGGTGGCCGTGCTGCCATTGAATGTCAACGCACGCACGCTGCAGAGCTGGCGCCGTGTCACGCCGCGCGCCGACATGACCGCCTCCAGCGCAGCCAGCAGCCGCAGCCCTGGCACCGAGGTCGGCATGGTCGGGATTTCGAATACAGGCACACCCAATCCAAGCTCGAAGGCGGCGTGCACCTCGCTTGATCGACTTAAACCCAGCAGCGCCGGAACGCCGACCACCCGCGCATCACCCAGCAGCGGCTGGATCAGCGCTATCGTCCGCTCGCGTATCTCCCGGTTTTCCAGGGCACGGGCGAGGTGGGCGGCATAGAGCTCGGGCACGGCTTCGAAACCCGGAAAGTCGATGCGCTGATGGCGCAGCGCCGGCCAATCACCGGCAAGCGTCTCAACCATCTGGCGCGCGCTGAATTCACGCAGGCCGCGGAAATCCACCAGCAGGCAGGGCAGGCGCCGCTCCAGCGCGTCCACGCCCGCCACCATGCTCAAAGGCACGCCGAAACTGGTCTTGAGGGTGCCGATCGATGTCAGCACCTTGCTGTTGCGCTCGTCCAGCGGCGCGTAGGGCATCCCCGCAGAAGTCAGGGCCGCAACAAAGGCCTGGAACGCCGTGCGGACCGAAGCCGCATCGACCCGCGCCAGCGGATGCCCGGCTTGCTCGTGCGCCAGCGCTGCCAGGGCCTCAAAAGGAGACAGCCACTGCCGACGCTGCGCCACCGGGTGCACCGCCAGAAGATCCAGCAGGCCACTGGCAAACAGAATGCCACCACCACTGCCCACTTGAATGCACGACAAACCCCGCTCTGCGGCAAAGAGTGCCGCCGCCATGCCCGCCATGCCGGCGCCGATCACGGCGACGTCGTAAGTCTTTGCTGCTGCGACGCTCATGGCCTTGCCTGCTGCAGTTCTTCGCCGAACAGGCCACAGTGCAGCGCTTCGGCCAACTCGGCTTGCGCCAGTTGCTCACCCCACAGGATGGGTTGCTGACCGCGCCAGCGCTCGCTGAAAAAATCAACCATCTCGGCCAGGCCCTGCTGCGCCTGGAAGTCGCCCGTCTGATAAAGATGGGCTGCCGTGCGCAGGCCACAAAAGGCGCCCTGGCAGGCACCTTTTCCGACACGGCTGCGCAAGCCGATGTCGGTCAGTGTCGGCTTGTCGCCGGCCGCGCGCAGCGCAGCGTAGATGGCATCGACGGCACTGCCCGACACCATTTCGCATTCGCACAGCAGCGCGTCCTGCGCTGGATGGGGACGCAGCCACTCACGCGCCGAGTGACCCGGCTCGGTCCAGGCATTCTCGGCCGCCTGCGGCAGCAGCGTGCTGGCAGTGAGGCAGGGCCGCGTCACGCCCAGGCGACGGCAGACCAGATCGGCAGCACGCTCGGCCATCAGCCGGCAAGTGGTGAGCTTGCCGCCGGTGAGGGTGGCAAAGTTGTCCAGACCCTGCTCTTCGTGGTCGAACAGGGCGAAGCCGCGCGAGACCGTACGGCTGTCCGCACCCGCCGAGCCCAGCAGCGGGCGCACGCCGGCGTAGGCGCGGATAAAGCGTGCACTCGCCAGCACTGGCAGCATCGGTGCAGACTCGGCAATGATCAGATCGGCCTCGGCCGTCGTGGCGCGAATATCTTCCAGCGTGTCGACCTGCATGGATGTCGTGCCGACGATGGAGACGGTGCCGCCCGGCATCATGATGTCGCCGTTGCCGGGCCGACGCAGGCGATTCACAACGCGACTGGCCAGACGCGTGTGTGTGACCAGCAACGTGCCCTTGGAATAGGTCATGGCTATCGACGCGCCGGCCAGCAGCGCCACCTCGCGCGCCCAGGCGCCTGCGGCGTTGACCACTTGCGCGGCTTCAATTCGCAACTCCGGCCCGCCCGCCAGAGGCTGCACCCGAACCGCGGCAATGCATCGCCCCGCGCGTTCAAACCCGACCACGCGCGTGCGCCGCAGCAGCCGCGCACCCAGGCTGCGCGCTTGCGCCATGCTTTCCAGCGAAAGCCGGAACGGGTCGATCGCCGCATCGCTCACCTCGAACACGGCGATCGTGTGCTCCGAGAGCGCTGGCTCGTTCTCGCGCGCCAGCGCGACGTCCACGGCGCGCGCACTGATGCCGGAGCGCGCGCAGTACGAGGGAAAGTCAGCAATGTAGCGCTCGTCATCGCCTTGCACGGCGACAAAATAGCCACCGGTGTCCTGAATCGTCTGGGCCGCCACGCGCTTGAGGATGTCGCCCTCGGCGCGGCATTCCCTCGCGGCGCCGGGGTCGCCCGCCACGTAGCGCGCGCCGCTGTGCAGCAGGCCATGGTTGCGCCCCGAGGCGCCGGCGTTGATGTCGTCCTTCTCGACCAGAATACAGTCAACGCCGCGCAAAGCCAGGTCACGCGCCAGCGCGGTGCCGGTAACGCCGCCGCCAATGATCAGAACCTGGGTCTGGATGACAGATGGGAAATTCAATTCCATTGACGTGCGTCCTCGGGCGCCGCTTGCACCGCAGCGATGCAAGCAGTTTAGGCCGGTTTACCTCCCCTGCCTGATGAAAACCCGGTTGCGCCACAGTGAAAGATATGTGCTTAATCAAGTTTTGCGCAAATTGACATTTTTTTGACGTCTGTTCGTCATAATCTGGCGCTATGCTTAGTCTTTTATTCGAAGGAGATCCTATGAACTTCAAGATTGCGGCCGTTGCCCTCGCAGCTGCTTGTTCCGTATCCGCTCAGGCCCAGACTGAAATTCAGTGGTGGCACTCCATGACCGCCGTCAATGGCGAGTGGGTCAACGACCTGGCCAAGGAATTCAACGCCAGCCAGAAGGACTACAAGATTATTCCCACCTTCAAGGGCACCTACGACGAGTCCATGACCGCCGCCATTGCCGCTTTCCGTGCCGGCAACGCACCCAACATCCTGCAGGTTTTCGAGGTCGGTACTGCAACCATGATGGCCAGCAAAGGCGCCATCGTGCCCGTTGGCAAGGTGATGACGGACGCCGGTTACAAGTTCGACCCCACGGTCTATGTCTCTGCCGTTGCCGGCTATTACACGGCGCCGAACGGCCAGATGCTGAGTTTCCCGTTCAACAGCTCGACCACCATTTTCTACTTCAACAAGGACGCATTCAAGGCGGCCGGCATCGACACCAACAAGGCGCCCACCACCTGGCCGGAAGTTGCGTTGGCAGCGGCCAAGCTCAAGGCCAGCGGCCACAAGTGCCCGCTCACCATCGCCTGGCAGGGCTGGACCCAGTTGGAGAGCTTCTCGGCCTGGCACAACGTCGAGTTCGCCAGCAAGTCCAACGGCCTGGCCGGCATGGATGCGCGCCTGAAAGTCGACTCGCCGCTGCATGAGCGTCACATCGAGAACCTCGCCAACATGTCCAAGCAGGGCC
>QYPX01000138.1 GCA_007280205.1 Comamonadaceae bacterium | reverse complement strand
GATTCTTTTATTGATGGGTTCTCGAAAATGTCAGTTTCGCGGGCCGCATAACGCCTGTCGTCAGGGCCGAGAAGTTGCCAGCCCATTGCAATATATGGGTCAACGTCTGCAACACGGTCAGCCACATCCTTGGGCAATTCAAAAAAGTCAAACGCATCGACGTAGGGTTCAATCAGGTCGGCCAGTGATTCGTGTTCCATAGCACCTCCCGTGCAACTCCCGATTCAGGAGCCCCAGCAGGCCGGCGGGAGGCACTGGCTTTTCATCCGGGTTTCGAATCCGGACTAGCTGGGGCAAAAACTGTCAATCAAACTGCTTGAGCGCCCATTTTTGTTCGGCTGTCAGCTTGGGGTATGTCCACGGCATCAACCACTGCTTCCACGTGCGCGGAGGTCGCGGTAGCGGAGGAACCCACTTGGGATGCCACAGTGGTGGATGAATTGGAGCCCCGTCCTTATCGACTGGCCTACTCATGCGGCCAACGGCACCGCCCGTCGGCCCTAGATAGACCGTGCCAGGGCTTGTGGTATTCGTCATCCTTGACTAGCCTTGTTCAACGGAATCACTTCGCCAGCGGGTTTCTCCATGGCACAGAACTTCGCCCAGTCAGCCATCACACGGATGCGCTTTTCCAGCAAGTCCGACCTGAAGTAAGCGGCCTCGGTTTTATCAGGATTGGTATGTGCCAAGCAGGCCTCGATAACTTCACTGGCGAAGCCGGTGTACTCTGCCGCCCAATCCCTGAAGGTTGAACGTAGGCCATGAGGCACACAGATGCGCCCGTCAGCGGCTTGGCAGGCCATACGACGCATCAACGTGGATAGCGTCATGTCAGATAGTTGCTTGCCCCTTGGGGACAGGAATACCAATTCAGCGCCTTCAAACCGCGGCAATGACTCCAGCAAGCCGATTGCCGAATCAGACAGGGGCTTGCGATGCTCTATCTTGTTCTTCATCCGTTCCTTAGGCACTGTCCAGATTTTCGCCTTCAGATTAATCTCAGACCACGTAGCACCCCTGACCTCACCAGACCGCGCAACAGTCAATGCAGCGAACTCCAGCGCTCTCGCTCCCATGCCCTCGTGTGATTTAAGTTCATCCATGAAAGCGCCAAGCTCCCACACCGGTACGGCAGGGTAATGCTTTTCATTCTTTATCTTCTTTGGGGCTGCAAGCAGGTTGTCAAGGTGTCCACGCCAGCGAGCGGGATTCTCGCCACTGCGGTATCCGCTGGTCTTTGCCCAATTCAACACCGCTTCGATACGACCACGCACACGGGATGCGGTTTCGGTCGTTGTTGTCCATATCGGCTGCAGCACGGCCATCACATGCACCAGTTCAATGTCCCTCACCAACAAGGACCCCATCAGCGGGAATACATGAGTTTCCATCGTGCTAATCCATTGCTTGCCATGCACGACACTTTTCCACTCAGGCTCTTTGGCCTTCTTGAATGCTTTGGCGCATTGCTCGAACGTGAAGGCTGTAGCCTGTTGCGCTCTCAGTTGACTGGCATTTGTACGAGCTTCATCTATTGGGTCAATGCCTATCTTGACCTTGGCACGAGCTTGCCGGGCTGCTTCTCGCGCTTGGGTCAGGGTCACATCAGGGAAACCGCCAAGTCCCATACTGCGGCGCTTACCGCCAATCATCATGCGCAGCACCCATGTTCGGCCACCTGTTGGCAACACCTGCAAGGCTAGACCATCGACGCCACCAACGAAGTGCAATCCCGGCTTGCTTAACCGTGGCACCTGCACTGCTGGCATTTCCTTCGCTTTGCGCCCCATTTTTAGCCCCTTTTTAGACCGTTCAAATTCACATCTACCATCACATCTATCAATTTACATGAGAATGGGTGAAGTGTCAAGACATCTACTGAAGCTATATTCGCCTTTCCTAAGAGTGAAAACGGCTGGAAATGAGGTCTTATGAAGTCTAAAGAAGTTCTAATGCAGCGGACACCGCTTCCGCCATTTCACCGTGCGGCGATGATTTCGTCGCTAAAGATTTCTCGGCCACGGTCGTAATAGACCATGTGTGGACCGAACATGAACTACACCCCTGACAATTCAACAGGCAAACTGCTGTCGAAGAATGCAGCAGTGCCGGTGGTGTTTTTGTACGCCGCATTCGCCTGCCTGTGGATACTGTTTTCGGATTGGATCCTGGTGTGGCTGGTCAGCGATCCAACCCAGATTGCCTTCTGGAGCACAGTCAAGGGTTGGCTCTTTGTTGCAGTAACTTCCCTGCTCCTGTTTGGGATGATTCAGCGCCAGCTCAGTCAAACCTCCAGTCTGTCGGCGCGTGAAAGCGAGGCCCAGGCATCGCTGAACCAACAGGCGCAACGCTCGGAAGCACTGCTCAATCTCCCTGCCGCCGCTGATGCCATGAACGAGACGGCTTTCTTGCAGCATGGGCTGGCCATCACAGAACAACTCACCGGCAGCCAGATCGGCTTTGTCCATCTTGTGCACGACGACCAGGAAACCATTGAACTGCTGACCTGGTCGCAATCCACCCTGACGGGCTGCTGTACCGCCAGCCTTGAGCGGCACTACCCCATCAGCCAGGCCGGAATCTGGGCCGATGCACTGCGCCAGCGCAAGCCGGTGCTGATCAATGACTACGAAAGTGCATCAGGCAAGCATGGCTTGCCAGAAGGCCATGCCCGGCTGCAGCGCCTGATCAGCGTGCCAGTCATCGAAGGCGGTCTGGTTCGCATGATGATGGGTGTTGGCAACAAGCCCCTGCCCTACACCGATATGGATGTGGAAACCGCCAGATTGGTGGCTCAGGCGCTCTATCGCATTGTCTCCAAGCGGCGCTCGGATCAGGCCATGCATCAAAGCCAGGAGTCGCTCAAGGAGGCGCAACGCATTGCCAGCATAGGCAGCTATGCACTGGATATGGCCACGGGGCGCTGGGAAAGTTCAGAAGAGCTTGATCGGCTGTTCGGGATCAGTGCCAGCTTCGATCGTTCAGTGCAGAGTTGGGAGTCGCTGATTCACCCCGAAGACCGGGCGATGATGAGTCATTACTTCCAGAATCAGGTCGCAGGGCAACACCGGATGTTCGACATGGAATACCGTATCGTCAGGCCAAACAATGAGACTGAACGCTGGGTGCATGGCTTGGGCAGGCTCCAGTTCGATGCCCAAGGTGATTTGCAGAAGATGGTCGGCACGATCCAGGACATCACCGAGCGCAAGCAATCCGACAGCCAGATTCAGGCCCTGGCCTTCTCCGATCCCCTGACCGGACTACCCAACCGCAGGCTGCTCCTGGATCGGCTCGAACAAGCCATGGCGGCGACACTGCGGCACGGCTATCAGGGCGCGCTGTTGTTCATCGATCTGGACGACTTCAAGACCCTCAACGACACCCTGGGCCATGACAAGGGTGATTTGCTGCTCCAACAGATCACCCATCGCTTGATCGGCTGCGTGCGCGAGGGCGACACAGTGGCGCGACTCGGCGGCGACGAATTTGTCGTCTTGCTCGAAAACTTGATCAGCACCGCACCTGAGGCGGCCGCGCAGGCTCAGGTCGTCGCTGTCAAGATCCTCAACACACTGGGGCAACCCTACGAACTTGAGGGTCACGGACATCACAGCACGGCCAGCATCGGCGTCACCCTCTTTGGTGGCCCCCAGCGTGAAAGCATAGACGAACCCTTGAAACGTGGCGAACTGGCGATGTACGAGGCCAAGGCGGCCGGACGCAACTCGATACGCTTGTTTGAACCGACGATGCAGACCGCATTGGCAGGACGCGCCGGACTCGAAGTCGATTTGCGCGAGGCCCTCACCAAAGGGCAGTTCATTCTGTACTACCAGGCTCAGTGCGGAGACAAGAATCAACTCAGCGGTGTAGAAGCCCTGGTGCGCTGGCAGCATCCCCAGCGCGGCCTGGTGTCGCCGCAGGAATTCATTCCGATCGCGGAGGCCAGCGGTCTGATTCTGCCTCTGGGCCGCTGGGTCCTGGAGACTGCGTGCAAGCAACTCGCCGCTTGGGCACTTCGGCCCGAGCGCTCACACCTCACCATGGCGGTCAATGTCAGCGCCCGTCAAATCAGACAGAGTTCCTTCGTCCCGGAGGTGCTGGCCATCATGGAAGCAACCGGCGCCAAGCCCGAACGCCTCAAGCTCGAACTGACCGAAAGCGGGTTGCTCGACAATGTGACTGACACCATCGCCAAGATGAACACACTCAAGGCACAGGGCGTGTCTTTCTCGCTCGATGACTTTGGCACCGGCTATTCCTCACTTTCGTACCTCAAACGCCTGCCCTTGGCTCAGCTCAAGATTGACATGAGCTTTATCAAAGACATCCTCACCGACCTCAACGATGCAGCCATTGCCAACATGGTGGTAGCACTGGGCGAGAGCATGGGGCTGACGGTCATTGCAGAGCGGGTGGAGACCGAGTCCCAAAAGGACTTTCTGGCCAAGCTGGGCTGTAATAACTATCAGGGCTATCTGTTCAACAAGCCGGCGCCGATTGACGAGTTTGAGGCGTTTGCCGCGTAGGTCTTCCAGGCAAGACAGCATCCGTCTTAAAAATTCTTAACGGACATCATTCGAGATTGCAGCTACGCTTGCTTACCTGATCAATCAGGGACAAGACCAGCGCAAGTTGTCCAAGCAAAGCCAGCGCGACGAGGTTCCCCCATGACTCGGATCTGGTTTGCCTTGCCTCTTGATTGAATGAGCAATAAGGATGAAAAGTCATGAGCCAAACCACGCGCCGGAACTTTGACCTGCCGCTGCTGGACCAGCTGGCTGAGGGCCTTATCCTGCTCGATCGGAAGGCGCAAGTGCTATCGCACAACCAGGTGGCACAGCCCTGGGTCAAACAAGCCCACGCGATGCAGGGCGTACTCAAGGACCTGTTGGATCTGGAAGCACGCGGACGCATCAAACTGCCGGTGAAACTGGGGCTGTGGAGCGGAAAAACCGCTACCGATGAGCACCCCGGCGAGGCCTGGCTGATCATGGATGGTCGCCACGACAATGCGCTTTGTATCGTGCCTGTCCAAAGCAGTCATGGCGCGGCTGCCAAATTGGCGCATCCACCTGCAGCCGAGCAAAACTTTCTCAGTCTGCTTGGCGATGAGGCCCGCTCGCAAATCACTGCGCTGCGCTTGCTGCTTGCACCGCAGGCGGGTCACGCTTTGCACAACGCGGCGGCCATCACGCTGCAGAGCAAGCGCGTCGAGTCCTTGCTGCAACAACTCTCTGACTTGTCGCTGCTGATGCAGCGTGACGAGGTGTTTGCCGACGAGCGGCTGAGCCTGACCGAACTGGTGCGTGCTGCTTTGCCACCGGTAACGCTACCCGTTGACCCCGAGTTGGCGGTTTTTTCTATGGGTCAGGATAGCCCCGCCCAAGGCGTGGTGTACGGCCATGCAGCCTGGATGCGTTACGCCCTGCGCGTGCTGTTTGAGGCACTGCAGGACAGCGCTCCGGCGCGAAGCCAGATCAACATCCGCACGCGCCAGATGGGAAACTTTGTGATCATCAGCGGGCACGTGGCGGCTATCGCGCACAGGCGCAGCAGCAAAGCCACCGCGCAGCCAGCGGCTGTCGATGGCAACGCAAGACCCGCCGAAAGCCGTGATTCCCGGGTGCGCTGGCTGATGTGCCGGCGCATCATCGCGCTGCATGGCGGTCAGCTCAAACTCGCTTTTTTACCCGCGACTGGCGCCGACGATGCCAGCACCGCGCCGATGGAGTCGTTCACGCTGACCCTTGGCACTGGCCAGCCAATCAATGAACGTAGCCGCGTTTCCTGCGCCACCTGTCGGCACGTCTTGCAAGGACAGGCCTATGCCTTTGACCTGTCGCAACTTCTGAATAACACTAGCGAATCAAGAAGGGACCCAGCATGCGCAGCATCCTGATTGTTGACGACCACGCCGACGTTCGCCGCTTGTTCAGCATCACGCTGGGCAAGGAGTTCACCGTTCTGGAAGCCGAAGACGGCAGCAGCGCCCTCAGAGCCATTCGCCTGCATCGACCCGAGGTGGTGCTGCTGGACGTGATGATGCCGGGGGAACTGGATGGCCTGCAGGTGCTCGATGCCATCAAGGCGGATCCCGCAACGCGTGGCACCCAGGTAGCCATGGTGAGCGCACGCGGACAGCTTGCGGACGAGCATGACGCCCGCAAGCGCGGTGCAGACGCCTACTTCATCAAGCCCTTTAGCCCGCTGCAAGTGGTGGCTTGGGTCAGGAATCACTTGAAGTGAGCGCGCCGAACGGCCCACAGTGCCATACTGGCGCCTTTGACCCGCCTTGCGCTTGGTGCCCGATTGCGCCTGTCACCGTACGAAAATGTCCTCATGAAGCAAGAGAGTTACGCAACAACGCTGAAGTGGCTGAAAACGAACCCCCCGCTGGATGAGCTTTGCTCAAGATTTCCGGCCGAATGGGCAACGGTGCAACAGGATATTGCCGCGATGGTGGAGCGCGGCGTCGCGGAAGAACTCAAGGCCTATCTGGAGCGCTTGTCCGCACCGACCGGCTTGATCCAAGCGTCTTCCGGGAGCCGGCAAAGCATCATGGCAAGCGCTCTGTCGCAATTTGTCCGTAGCCGCATGGCGCATGAGTCGGTCAAGAAACTCTGCCTGGCCACACTGGCCGCGGATGCCGGAGTTAAGAATGGAAAGCTGCGCTTCAATCTGCTCAATGGTTACATTGCCCAGAAACTGCTGTTTTCCAGAGGCTTGGAGCGCAAACCCGCTTCCCTGTTCTGGTTCCGCACGTTCTGGCCGCTGCTCTGGCAAAGGAAGCGGCTGATGCCGCTGGTGCAGCCCAGGGGGATTTATTGTTTCTACTCCGGCGCTCTGATCGAGGCGCTGGCTGCCATGATTTCTTCCAGAACTTGCCTGGAAATCGGAGCGGGGGACGGGACGCTGACGCGCTTCCTGAAACACCGGGGTGTCGAGCTAATCGCCACGGACAATCACGGCTGGAACACGGTCGTGGCGTACCCGCAGTGGGTTATCAAGCTGGATGCCCGCGAGGCCCTGGCGACCTATGCACCCGAGGTGGTCATCTGTTCGTGGCCGCCTTCGCAGAATGACTTTGAGCGCGCCGTCTTTGAGACGCCCAGCGTGCAACTGTACATCGTCATCGGCAGCCGCTACCAGATTGCATTCGGCAACTGGAAAGACTACACACGGCAATCCGCTTTCGACCTGCAAGAAGACAGGAAACTGGGCCCCCTGGTGTTGCCCCCCGAACTGGAAGCTGCCGTCTACGTCTTTCGGCGCAAGCCCCTCAGTCACGTGCCAAAAATGCCAGCTGCATCTGGTGAACACTTTTGACCAGTTCTGCCGACTGCAAAAACTCGGCCAAGCGCGCCAGTCTCGGCGAATCCAGATGCCGCCGCAGATAGAAGAAATCCATGCTCGCGTCAGCAGCCAAATCAAAGGCCGCAAGTTCGCTCACACTGCCGAGCGCGAGTCTTTCACCCAGGCGAGCACAGAAGTAACACAGCGCCAGACCTGCGCTGCGGCCCGGCTCGATTTGCTCGACCGGTGTGACCAGCATTCTGTCAATCTCTGCCACCTCTGCGATCAGACTTGCGGGCAAGCCCCATTCCTGCATCAGCAGACTGCCGATTTCGGTAGCGCTCAGCCCCAAGCGCAGCTGCTCTGCGCTGGCTCTCTCAAGCAGACCCTTGCCCGGACTCCACAAGATGCTGTCAAGTGGCAACAGCGAGGCAGTCGCAAGGTGACCCAGAAACGACAACACAACTTGGGTAACCAGCGAGCCCTGCGCCGGCAATTCGAGACGCTGGGCCAGCTTGAAACACAATTCGCCAGCCAACGCGCTGGCACTCGAAATCATGTCGAACACCTTTTGGCGCTCCGGGCTGCTCGTCCTGACCGATGCTTCCAACATGTACTGCAAGCAGATGCCGCGAACCGAATTCAGGCCCAGGAAGGTGATCGCCTGCCCGATGCTGACCACCGGTCTGCGCAGTCCGTAGAACGGCGAATTTACCCGTGCCAGCACCTGGGCCGCGATCAATGCCTCGCTCGTTATCAGATCGCTGATCTGACTGGAGGTCGCGCTATCCAACAATTCAGGGGAAACCAGTTTGTACAGGGACAGCGGCGGCCTGGGAAGCCTGCGGAGGTCCTCCCCGAGGGACTCACGTCGCCCGGCCGAAAGACTGTCGCTGCCCAAGAAGCGGAATGCTGCCAATTCGTCGGGTGGCGGCTGACTGGGCGTCAGTGGCAGCGGCTGGATGCGGGCAACGCTGGCCGGGCGTGCCCGACGGGTGATGTCGGCCCCCGATGCGGTCGAGCCGATTGGCCGCGACGAAGCGCGCTTGACGCTTGACCTCCCTAGAAAGTAGATGATCAGAATGGCTGCAACGGCCAGGATGACGATCAGAATTTCCACTTTGTCGCAACCTGCTGTCTTGCTGAATTGCCAGTCAAACCGCCACGATGACACAGACTTCTTCGGTCCACGTCAAACCCGGCCAGCGCTGGATCCCAAGGGCGATGCATGGCCCCGATCTGACGGGAGGAAGAGCGGCATTCGAACCTCATCGCAAGCAGTATCGCACTTATTGGCGCAGCCTATTTGGGCCGCACAGACCCTTTGAACCCGTTGTGGCGTCCTCGCCAGCGATAACCATGCTTCTTGCATTATGCTGGTGTGCCCGCATGCTCCAGTTGGAGTCTGGACGCGGCGTGACGGACGAAGGAAAGCAAATGGCAGTGAATCATGGTCGGGTGGTTTTGGTGGCGGGGGCAACAGGCCTGGTCGGTCGGGAGATCCTCGCGGCCCTGTTGGCCGACAAGACGGTGGCGGCGGTTCACTGCGTGGGGCGCCGGGCACCCGGCGTGACTCACGCCAAACTCACGGCCCATGTGCTTGAGTTGAACGCGCTGCCAGCGCTTGCCAAGGTCGACGAATGCTTTATTGCGCTGGGGACCACCATCAAGGTGGCCGGCAGTCAAGCCGCTTTCCAGGCTGTCGATCTGGATGCGGTTGTGGCGGTAGCCCGCGCGGCGCTATCTTCTGGCGCGAAAAAATTGGGTGTTGTCAGTGCCATGGGCGCCGACGCCAGGTCCCGTGTCTTCTACAACCGCGTCAAGGGAGAGATGGAGCTGTCTCTCGCGCGCATGGGGTTCAGCAGTCTGGTGATTGCGCGTCCCTCCCTGATCGACGGAGACCGTGCCGCCCTCGGCCAGTCCGAACGCGCTGGCGAGGGCGTGGGTCTGCTGCTGGCGCGTGGTCTGCGGCCGCTGCTGCCCGCCAATTACCGCGCCATTCTGGCCAGGGACGTGGCGCATGCCTTGATCCGGGCGGTACAGACGGCTGCACCGGGTGTGACGACACTTCTGTCGGGTCAGATGCAGGGCGGCTGAGATGAAGACGATTGGACTGCTGGGTGGCATGAGCTGGGAATCCACCATCCCTTACTACCGCGTGATCAACCAGCGCGTCAAGGAACGACTGGGTGGTCTGCACTCAGCCAAAGTCATCCTCTACAGTGTTGATTTTCACGACATCGAACGCCTGCAACATGCAGGGGACTGGGATGCCGCAGGCCTGATGCTGGCCCGGGCTGCGCGCTCTCTGGAACAGGCGGGGGCCGACTTCATCGTCCTGTGTACCAACACCATGCACAAGGTGGCACCTGCGATTGAGAGGGCGATCAGGATTCCCCTGCTCCACATTGCAGACCCGACGGCCAGACAAATCAGGAACGATGGACATACCAAAGTGGGGCTGCTCGGAACGCTCTTTACGATGGAGCAGAGCTTCTATTCCGAGCGCCTGCAACGTCAGGGCCTGGAGGTCATCACACCGTGTCCGGAGGATGGTGCAACAGTTCACAGAATCATTTACGAAGAACTTTGCCTGGGCCAGGTTCTGCCGGAGTCACGCGCCATGTACCAGAAAGTCATGGCCAGGCTGACTGAGCAGGGAGCGCAGGCCATCATCCTTGGATGCACCGAAATATCCCTGCTCGTCGGCCCAGCGGACGCAGCGATTCCCCTTTACGACACGACAGCTATTCATGCTTTGGCAGCGGCTGATGAAGCGCTGGGATTGCGCTGGAGCTGAACCTGGGCGCCCGGTTCGATCAGGCAGTGGTTCTGACGGTGGCTCGGCCCGGCTGCTTGGCGCGGTACATGGCCGGCTATTATTCACGGCAACCGGGAGACCCAGCATGCCTGTCAAAAATGTCCACACCCCTCTGTTCCCACCCAAGTGGCTGACGCAATGAAGCCGCGAGAACTCGACTGCCCTGGCTACTTCCTGCAGTTCGCCAGCGACAACAGCGCCGGCATCTGCCCCGAGGCGCTCAGCGCCTTCAATCTGGCCAACAACGGCTTTGCAGCTTCCTACGGCAACGACGACGCCACGCATCTGGTCTGTGACCGTCTGCGCGAACTGTTCGAAGCCGATGCCGAAGTCTTTTTTGTCTTCAACGGCACGGCCGCCAACTCGATTGCGCTGGCCGCACTGTGCCAGTCCTACCAGGCCGTGATCTGCACCGACACTGCGCACGTGGAAACCGATGAATGCGGTGCGCCCGAGTTCTTCTCGAATGGCTCCAAGCTGCTGCTGGCACCGCATCGGCACGGCAAGCTGACCTCGGCCGGCGTGCTGGAGGTGATCACCCGTCGCACCGACGTGCATTACCCGCGTCCCAAAGTGGTGACGCTGACGCAGTCGACCGAAATGGGCACGCTGTACCAGAAGGGCGAGATCAGCGGCATTGCCCGCATTGCCCAGCAACACGGCCTGCGCGTGCACATGGATGGCGCGCGCTTTGCCAATGCGGTGGCAGCGCTGAACCTGACGCCGGCCGACCTCACCTGGCGCGCCGGCGTCGATGTGCTGTGCTTTGGCGGCACCAAGATGGGCCTTCCGGTAGGCGAGGCTATCGTCTTCTTTGACCGCCAACTCGGTGAGGAGTTTTCGTTCCGCTGCAAGCAGGCCGGGCAGTTGGCCTCGAAGATGCGCTTTCTGTCAGCGCCCTGGCTGGCCATGCTCAGCCACGATCACTGGTTGCGCCACGCCCGTCATGCCAACGCCATGGCGCAACGCCTGGCCCAGAAAATCGCCGGCATCGCAGGGGCCGAAATGCTGCTGCCGACCGAGGCCAACGGCGTTTTTGTGAATCTGCCGCAGGAGGCGCTGACCCGATTGAAAGCCGCAGGCTGGGACTTCTACACCTTCATCGGCGGCGGCGCCCGCTTCATGTGTTCCTGGGCCACGCGTGAGGCCGCAGTCGACCACCTGGCAGCCGACATCGAGCGCGCCCTGGGCACTTGAAACCCTTTCCAGAACCGCAACCCCCAAGGAATTGACATGCTGACCATCAAGGCACTCAACAAAACCTACGCCAACGGCGTGCAGGCACTCAAGGATATTCATCTTGAGATTCCAACCGGCCTGTATGGCCTGCTCGGGCCCAACGGTGCCGGCAAGTCCTCGCTGATGCGCACCATCGCCACGCTGCAGGAACCCGACAGCGGCAGCATCCATTTCGACAATATCGACGTTCTGACGGACAAGGAGGGGCTGCGGCGTCAACTCGGTTACCTGCCGCAGGACTTTGGCGTGTACCCGAAAGTCAGCGCCGAAGACCTGCTCAACCATTTCGCCGTCCTGAAGGGCTTGACGCAGCGAGCCGAACGCAAGGAGATGGTAGACGGCTTGCTGCAGCAGACCAACCTGTGGGAGGCGCGCAAGCGCAAGCTCGGTACTTTTTCGGGCGGCATGCGCCAGCGCTTTGGCATCGCGCAGGCGCTGCTGGGGGCACCGCGCCTGGTGATCGTGGACGAGCCCACCGCCGGGCTGGACCCGGACGAGCGCAACCGTTTTCTGAACCTGCTGGCAGAGATCGGCGAACAGGTGGTGGTGATGCTGTCCACGCACATTGTGGAAGACGTGACCGATCTGTGTCCGCGCATGGCCATGATCGTGAAAGGCGAAGTCCTGCTGCAGGGCGAGCCGCAGGCCGCCATCGAGTTGCTGCGCGACAAGGTCTGGCGCAAGCGCATCAGCAAGTCCGCCCTGCCCGAATACCAGCAACGCTTCAACGTGCTGTCATCGCGCCTGGTCGCCGGTCAGCCCCAGATCAACGTGCACTGCGAGAGCCAGCCCGACGAGGGCTTTGTGCAGGTCGAGCCGGACCTCGAAGATGTGTACTTCCTGAAGATCCGCGCCAGCCAGAGCAGCGCTGCCGCAACGCTCTGAGGGGTCCAGCATGTGGCTTGAATTCTTCCGTTTTGACCTGCGCTACCAACTGCGCCAGCCCCTCTTGTGGTTGAGCGGCTTCATCTTTGCGCTGATGGCCTTTGGCGCCTCCAGCAGCGACGCCGTGGTGGTGGGCGGCGCCGTCGGCAACGTGTACCGCAACGCGCCCATGGTGATCGCGCAGTTCCTTGGCGTGTTCACCGTGATTGCGATGTTCATCGTCACCATTTTCATGGCCGGCTCGGTGCTGCGTGACACCGAGCTCGGCATCGCCGACATGATCTTTGCCACGCCCATGAAGAAGCGCGACTACCTGTTCGGGCGCTTTGCCGCCGGGCTGGTGGCCTGCCTTTCGATCTTTGTGCTGGTGGCGCTTGGCATCATGCTGGGCAGCGTGATGCCCTGGGTGGATGTGGCGCGCATTGGGCCGTTTTCCATCACACCCTACCTGTGGGGCTTTGCGGTCTTCGTGATTCCGAATCTGCTGTTGATCGGCGCCTTCCTGGTGCTGCTGGCTGCGACCACGCGCTCCATGCTGCTGGTTTACGTGGGCGTGATTGTCTTTTTCGTGCTGTGGAGCGTGGCCGGCGTGTTCTCGCGCGACATCAGCAACGAGTGGCTGGTGGTGCTGATGGACCCCTTTGGTCTGCGCGCTTTCGGTCGCATGACGCGCTACTTTTCCACGGCGGAGGCCAATAGCGCCCTGCCCCCGTTCAGCGGCTTCATCCTCGCGAATCGTGCGCTTTGGAGCGCGGTAGCGCTGGCGTTGCTGGGGCTGACGCTGCTGCTGTTCAAACCGCAACGACCCGACAGCGGCAAGCGGCGCTGGGGCCGCAAGTCGGTCCTCGCTTCTGCATTGCCTTCAAGCCCTGCAGCGCGACGCTACCAGCCGCGCCAGCCGCCTATCGACAGCGCCACGGCCTGGCGTCAGTGCTGGAAGATGCTGCGCTTTGATGCCGTCGGCGTCTTCAGGAGCGTCCCCTTTCTGGTGATGCTGCTGGTGGGCGTGGCCAACTTCATTGCTGGTGCCAGCATGGGTGGCCAGATGTACGGAACGCAAATCTACCCGGTGACACGCATGATGCTGGAAACGCTCTCGGGCAGCTTCAGCTTCATGCTGGTGCTGATCGTGACTTTCTATGCTGGCGAGCTGATCTTCAAGGAGCGCCAGTTCAAGGTCGCCGACGTGACGGACGCACTGCCGGTGCCGAACTGGGTGCCACTGCTGGCCAAGAGCCTCGCCCTGCTGGGCGTCATCGCCGGCTTCATGGCGGGTGGTGTGCTGGCGGCGATGTGCTTTCAGCTGATCAAGGGCGGTGTTCCGCTGCAACCGCTGCTGTACCTGCAGGGCTCCCTGCAAGGCAGCGCTTTCTTCGTTCTGATGGGCTTGCTGGCACTCGCGCTGCAGGTTCTGTGCAACAACAAGTTTGTGGGCTATCTGGCCGTCATTTTGCTGCTGGCGTGGCAAGTGGTGTTCGGCGTGCTGCACTTCGACCACAACCTGTACAACATCGCCGGCCTGCCCCAGGTGCAGTACTCCGACATGAATGGTTTCGGCCACTTCCTCACGGGTTGGTACTGGTACCTCTTGTACTGGGGTCTGTTTGTGCTGAGCCTGCTGCTGCTGGCACACGGCTTCTGGGTGCGCGGCCTGTCACAGGAGTGGCGCGTGCGCGTGCGCCTGGCGCGCCAGCGCCTGCGCGGCCTGGCCGGTGGCGCACTGGCCCTCAGCCTGTGCGGCTTTGCCGCCACCGGTGGCTGGATCTTCTACAACACCAACGTCCTGAACGAGTACGTTGCGGGTGACCAGCAGATGGACCGACAGGTCAGCTTCGAGAAGAAATACCGGCAATACAAGAGCCTGCCGCAACCGCGTGTGACCGAAGTC
>QYPX01000171.1 GCA_007280205.1 Comamonadaceae bacterium | reverse complement strand
CGGCGCCGGCGGCTCAGGCATGCGCGCATCGCTGCAACTGGCCCGAGCCGGTCTGAAAGTCGCAGTGCTATCGAAAGTCTTCCCGACGCGCTCCCACACGGTCGCCGCGCAAGGCGGCATCGGGGCCTCCCTGGGCAATATGTCCGAGGACAACTGGCACTATCACTTCTACGACACTGTCAAAGGCTCAGACTGGCTTGGAGACCAGGACGCCATCGAATACATGTGTCGTGAGGCCCCCAAGGTCGTGTACGACCTGGAGCACATGGGCATGCCGTTTGATCGCAACCCCGACGGTACGATCTACCAGCGCCCCTTCGGCGGCCACACCGCCAACTACGGCGAAAAGCCGGTCCAACGCGCCTGCGCCGCTGCTGACCGCACCGGCCACGCCATGCTGCACACGCTGTACCAGCAAAACGTCAAGGAAAAGACCAGCTTTTTTGTCGAATGGCTGGCGCTTGACCTGATTCGTGACGCTGCGGGCGACGTCGTCGGGGTAACGGCGCTGGAGATGGAAACGGGCGATGTCCACATCTTTGAATCCAAGACGACGCTGCTGGCAACCGGTGGCGCTGGCCGCATCTTTGCCGCCTCCACCAACGCTTTCATCAACACCGGGGACGGACTGGGCATGGCCGCACGCGCCGGCATTCCGCTTGAAGACATGGAGTTTTGGCAATTCCATCCGACCGGCGTGCACGGAGCGGGGGTGCTGCTCACCGAGGGCTGCCGGGGCGAAGGCGCGATTCTGCGCAACAGTAGCGGCGAAAGATTCATGGAGCGTTATGCGCCAGCCTATAAAGACCTGGCACCGCGGGACTACGTATCACGCTGCATGGACCAGGAGATCAAGGAAGGTCGCGGCTGCGGTCCGAACAAGGACTACATCAATCTTGACATGACGCACCTGGGCGCCCAGACCATCATGAAGCGACTACCTTCCGTGTTCGAAATCGGCCACAACTTTGCCAATGTTGACATCACCAGAGAGCCGATTCCGGTCGTACCCACCATCCATTACCAGATGGGCGGCATCCCCACCAATATTCACGGTCAGGTGGTCACTCAAAACGCCGCCAACCAGAGCGAGCCTGTCAACGGGCTTTACGCGGTCGGAGAATGCGCTTGTGTCAGCGTCCACGGTGCGAATCGGCTGGGCACGAATTCCCTGCTTGACCTGTTGGTGTTTGGTCGGGCCGCGGGCAATCACATCGTTGAGTTCAACAAGGAAACCAGGGCTCACAAGCCCTTGCCGCAGGACGCTGCAGTGGCCACGCTGGCGCGCATCGCCCGTCTGGACGCTACCAGCAGTGGTGAGTATTCACAGGACGTAGCCAACGATATCCGCAGCACCATGCAACAGCACGCTGGCGTGTTCCGCACACAAGCGAGTATGGACGAAGGCGTGGCCAAGATCGCCGCCTTGCGCGAGCGCGTCCAGAGCATCACTTTGAAAGACAAATCCAGGATTTTCAACACCGCCCGGATCGAAGCGCTGGAGGTCGAGAACCTGATTGAAGCAGCGCAGGCCACCATCGTCTCGGCCGCTGCACGGCACGAAAGTCGCGGCGCCCATTCAGTCAATGATTACGCTGACAGCCCGGAGCATCCTAACGGGCGCAATGATGCCGACTGGCACAAGCACACATTGTGGCACCGCGAGGGCAACCGCCTGTCCTACAAGCCCGTCCAGATGAAGCCGCTGACGGCGCAGTCGGTACCGCTCACCGTGCGCAGCTTTTAAAGAGAACGACCATGTCAAAACGCATATTTCAGATCTACCGCTACAACCCCGATGCAGATGCAAAACCCTATATGCAGACCATTGAGGTTGAACTCGACGGCAGCGAGCGCATGCTGCTGGACGCCTTGGTGAAGCTCAAGGCGCAGGACCCCAGCATCAGTTTTCGCAAGTCGTGCCGCGAAGGTGTGTGCGGCTCTGACGCCATGAACATCAATGGCAAGAACGGACTGGCCTGTCTGACCAATATGCTGACGCTGCCCGGCACCATTGTTCTCAAACCGCTACCCGGACTGCCCGTGGTGCGGGACCTGATCGTCGATATGACGCAGTTCTTCAAACAGTACAACTCCATCAAACCCTACTTGATCAGCAGCAGCGTGGCGCCAGAGAAGGAGCGTTTACAGAGTCCGCAGGAGCGCGAAGAACTCAACGGTTTGTACGAGTGCATTCTGTGTGCCAGTTGTTCCACTTCCTGTCCCAGCTTCTGGTGGAATCCGGACAAATTTGTGGGCCCGGCGGGCCTCCTGCAGGCCTACCGCTTTCTTGCTGACAGCCGAGACGACGCGACGGCCGAACGTCTGGATAACCTGGAAGACCCCTACCGCCTGTTCCGCTGCCACACCATCATGAATTGTGTGGAGGTGTGTCCCAAGGGGCTCAATCCGACTCGGGCGATTGGAAAAATCAAGGAAATGATGGTGATGCGTACGGTTTGACTTTGATCAACACCTTGCCCCAGTAGCCATGGTACAAACCAAAAACCTGATCGATGCGAGAAGTCTGAGCAAACTGAAATGGCGTTGCCGTCGCGGCCTGCTTGAGAACGATATTTTCATCGAACGATTTTTCAGACGCTTCGAGTCCAGCCTGACCGTCAGTCAGTCACAAGGGCTCATGGCTTTGATGGATCTGGGTGACAACGATCTGCTGGACCTGCACCTGGAACGCAAAACCCTGGCGCAAGTCGACGCTGATCTGGATCGCGGTGATGTGCGTGAAGTTTTGTGTATGTTGAGAAAACCCCTTGAAAGGCAAGAATATGAAATTAGCTGACAACAAAGCCACCCTGTCGTTTAGTAACGGCAGTCCCAGCATCGATTTGCCAGTCTATCAGGGCAGCGTTGGGCCTGATGTAATCGATATCCGCAAGCTGTATGGCCAAACCGGCATGTTCACTTACGACCCGGGATTCCTGTCCACTGCCTCCTGTCAGTCGACCATCACCTACATCGACGGCGACAAGGGAGAACTGTTGTATCGCGGCTATCCGATTGAGCAACTTGCGACGAATTGCGATTTCCTCGAAACCTGCCATTTGCTGCTGTACGGAAACCTGCCCAATGCAGTGGCAAAGGCCGATTTCACCAAACGTGTGACGCATCACACGATGGTCAATGAACAGATGCAATTCTTCCTGCGTGGTTTCCGGCGCGATGCCCATCCGATGGCCATCATGACCGGCCTGGTTGGTGCCCTGTCCGCGTTTTATCATGACAGCACCGACATCAACAATCCCGAGCATCGTGAAATTGCTGCGCTGCGCCTGATTGCAAAAATGCCGACTCTGGTGGCGATGGCCTACAAGTACAGCATGGGGCAACCTTACATGTACCCGAGGAATGACCTGAGCTATGCAGGCAACTTCATGCACATGATGTTTGCCACTCCGTGCGAGGACTATGTTGTCAATCCCGTCATCGAACGCGCCCTCGACCGCATCTTCATTCTGCACGCCGACCACGAGCAAAACGCCTCCACTTCCACTGTTCGTCTGTGCGGTAGCTCAGGTACCAATCCGTTCGCAGCCATCGCTGCTGGCGTGGCTTGTCTGTGGGGTCCAGCCCACGGCGGCGCCAACGAAGCCTGCCTGACTATGCTTGAAGAAATCCAGGCGTCGGGTGGCATTGCCAAGGTCGGTCACTTCATGGAACAGGTCAAGGACAAGAATTCCGGCGTCAAGCTGATGGGATTCGGCCACCGCGTCTACAAGAACTACGATCCGCGCGCCAAACTCATGCAGGAAACCTGCAGGGAAGTACTCACCGAACTTGGGCTCGAAAACGATCCCCTCTTCAAATTGTCAATGGCGCTCGAAAAGATTGCGCTGGAAGACGATTATTTCGTCTCACGCAAGCTCTACCCGAACGTCGACTTCTACTCTGGCATCGTGCAACGCGCCATTGGCATTCCGGTCAATATGTTTACCGGTGTTTTTGCACTGGCCCGCACGGTCGGCTGGATCGCACAGTTGAACGAAATGATCAGTGATCCTGAGTACAAGATCGGCCGCCCACGCCAGCTGTTCTCGGGCTCAGTCAGCCGCAACGTTCCGCCCCTGGCGCAACGCTAAGCCAAACTGATTTGGCGCGCCCGCCGGCTGGCGACACCGGCGGGCGTTTTTGTTTGCGGCGCAGCATCTCTCAATGCGGCCGTTTAAAATCACGCCATACCAAGGAAAAACATGGGTCGCAACGATAGTCAGACAGACGGACGCACGCTCTACGACAAGCTCTGGGACGAGCACGTGGTGCACACTGAAGAAGACGGTACCGCCCTGCTCTACATAGATCGCCATCTGGTCCACGAAGTCACCAGTCCGCAAGCCTTTGAGGGACTGCGCCAGACGGGGCGCAAGCTTTGGCGAGTCAGTTCGATTGTCGCGACCGCCGACCACAATACCCCTACCACCGGTTGGGAATTGGGATACGAAGGCATCACCGACCCCACGAGCAAGGAACAGATCCTGACGCTGGACGCCAATATGCGGGAAATTGGCTTGGCCACCTACTTTCCCTTTCTTTCCAGGCGGCAGGGCATTGTGCACGTCATCGGCCCTGAAAATGGCGCAACGCTGCCCGGCATGACCGTCGTATGCGGCGATTCCCACACGTCCACGCACGGCGCCTTCGGCGCGCTGGCCCATGGCATTGGCACCAGTGAAGTCGAACATGTGATGGCGACCCAGACCCTGCTGGCGAAGAAAGCCAAGAACATGCTGATACGCGTTGATGGCGTTCTGCCCAAGGGCTGCGGGGGCAAGGATATCGTGTTGGCCGTCATCGGCAAGATCGGTACGGCGGGTGGCACCGGTTACACCATTGAATTTGGCGGCTCCGCCATGGCAGCGCTGAGCATGGAAGGTCGCATGACCGTGTGCAATATGGCGATTGAGGCCGGTGCACGTGCTGGCCTGGTCGCGGTCGATGACAAAACCATTTCCTATGTCAAAGGTCGTCCTCTGGCACCGGGCCAGGGTGCCGGCACGGACGCAGCAGCCGCCATGGAATGGGATATGGCGGTCGCTTACTGGAAAACCTTGCACAGCGATGCCAACGCCGTGTTTGACGCCGTCGTGGTACTCGATGCCAGCCAGATCGTGCCCCAGGTAAGCTGGGGGACCTCGCCCGAAATGGTGCTTGGCATTGACGACCTGATCCCTGACCCGGACAAGGAAAAGGACCTCGGAAAACGCAGCGCGATAGAACGCGCCCTGATCTACATGGGCCTGAAGCCAGGCAAAGCGGTGAATGATCTGTTTGTCGACAAGGTTTTTATCGGGTCCTGCACCAACAGCCGGATTGAAGATATGCGCGAGGCGGCGAGCATGGTAAAAAAGCTCGGACGCAAAGTAGCCAGCAATGTCAAATTGGCGCTGGTCGTACCGGGCTCGGGCCTGGTCAAGGAGCAGGCTGAACGCGAAGGGCTGCATGAAATCTTCAAAGCCGCCGGGTTCGAGTGGCGTGAGCCGGGGTGCTCGATGTGTCTGGCCATGAACGCTGACCGGCTGGAGCCGGGCGAGCGTTGCGCATCCACCAGCAACCGCAATTTTGAAGGCCGCCAGGGCGCGGGCGGGCGCACGCATCTGGTCAGTCCCGCCATGGCCGCTGCGGCAGCCATTCATGGTCACTTTGTTGACGTCAGAAAATTTGCTTAGCCAGGGTGGCAAAAGAAAGCATCATGCAAAAGTTCACCGTACACCAGGGACTCGTCGCTCCGATGGATCGAGAGAACGTCGACACCGACGCCATCATCCCCAAGCAGTTTTTGAAGTCGATTCACAAGACCGGTTTTGGACAGAATCTGTTTGACCAATGGCGCTACCTTGATGCCGGCTTTCCGGGGCAAGACCCGAACAGCCGCCGGCCCAACCCCGACTTCGTACTGAACTTGCCACGCTACAAAAACGCATCGATCCTGCTGGCACGCAAGAACTTTGGCTGCGGCTCCTCGCGCGAACATGCGCCCTGGGCGCTTGACCAGTATGGCTTTCGCGCCATTCTTGCCCCAAGTTACGCTGACATTTTCTTCAACAACAGCTTCAAGAATGGCTTGCTGCCGATTGTCCTGAGCGAGGCTCAAGTCAACCAGTTGTTTGACGAGACAGCAGCCTTCCCAGGTTACAGTTTGACCATCGACCTGGAGCGGCAAAGGGTGGTCAAACCGGATGGCACCGAACTCGCGTTTGAGGTCCAGGCCTTCCGCAAGTACTGCCTTCTCAATGGTTTTGACGATATTGGCCTGACCTTGCGCCACGCCGACAAGATCAGGACTTTTGAAGCGCAGCGCCTGGCGCAAAGGCCGTGGCTGACCCGTACTTTGCTGGCCTAGCCCACCGATCAAAATACCTTCCCAGTTCTGCCCTTAACCGTTTGAGAGATTACGTCTGACCATGAAAATTGCAATATTGCCGGGTGATGGAATCGGCACCGAGATCGTGGCTGAGGCGGTCAAGGTACTCGGCGCGCTTGACCTGAAGTTCGAGATGGAAACTGCCCTGGTAGGCGGCGCCGCCTACGAAGCCTACGGCCATCCTCTGCCAGAGGCTACGCTGAAGCTGGCCAAAGAGGCAGACGCTGTGCTTTTTGGCGCGGTGGGCGACTGGAAATACGACAAGCTCGAACGCAGCCTGCGTCCTGAACAGGCCATCCTCGGCCTGCGAAAAAACCTTGGCTTGTTTGCCAACTTCCGACCGGCCATTTGCTACGAACAACTGGTCGATGCTTCCAGCCTCAAACCTGAGCTCGTGGCAGGCCTGGATATCCTGATCATTCGCGAACTGACCGGCGACATCTATTTTGGCCAGCCAAGAGGGCGGCGCATCGCCACCGACGGGCACTTCCCCGGAACCGAGGAAGCCTTTGACACGATGCGCTATTCACGCCCTGAAATTGAACGCATTGCCCACGTGGCGTTCCAGGCGGCCCGTAAGCGCTCCAGACGCGTGACCAGCGTGGACAAAGCCAACGTCCTGGAAACGTTCCAGTTCTGGAAAGATGTGGTGACCGAGGTCGGCCAGCAATATCCGGATGTACAACTCGATCACATGTATGTGGACAACGCCGCCATGCAACTGGTGCGCGCGCCAAAAAAGTTCGACGTTGTGGTGACCGGCAACATCTTCGGCGACATACTCAGCGATGAAGCGGCGATGCTGACCGGTTCGATTGGCATGCTGCCATCGGCGAGTCTGAATTCCAGTAGTCAGGGCTTGTACGAGCCCAGTCACGGCAGTGCCCCGGACATCGCAGGCAAAGGCATAGCCAACCCGCTGGCGACTATTTTGAGTGCCGCCATGATGCTGCGCTTCAGTCTGAAGCAGCCCGCTGCAGCAGATCGAATTGAAGCGGCGGTCAAATCGGTGCTGACAGAGGGGCTGCGCACGGCCGACATCTTCAGCGCCGGCACCAGGCAGGTGAACACCCAGGAAATGGGCGCTGCCGTGGTCAAGGCCCTGTGAGTTTTGATTTCGTAATTCCAATCATTTGAAAGAGCAATATGAAGAAAATTGGTAATCTGGTCGGTCTCGTAGGCTGGCGCGGTATGGTCGGTTCAGTATTGATGGACCGCATGCAATCCGAAGGCGATTTTGACTTGATCGAGCCGGTCTTCTTTTCCAGTTCCGACGCCGGTGGCAAGGCACCGGCGCAGGCCAAGAATCAGACCGCGCTGAAGGACGCATTTGACATCGAAGCACTGAAGAAGTGCGACATCATCATCAGCGCCCAGGGTGGCGACTACACCACGGAGGTCTTCCCCAAACTGCGTGCCAGCGGCTGGAACGGACACTGGATTGACGCCGCCTCAACCTTGCGCATGAAGGAAGACGCTGTCATCATCCTGGACCCGGTCAACATGCCGGTCATCCAGAATGCACTGTCCAAGGGCGGCAATAACTGGATCGGTGGCAATTGCACCGTCAGTTGCATGTTGATGGGCGTCGGGGCTCTCTACAAGGCGGGCCTGGTCGAATGGATGACCAGCATGACTTACCAGGCCGCCTCGGGTGGTGGCGCCCAACACATGCGCGAGTTGCTGACCCAATTCGGAACACTCAACGCCGAGGTCAAAGCCCTGCTCGACGATCCAAAGTCGGCCATTCTCGAAATTGATCGCAAGGTGCTGGCCAAGCAACAGTCGCTCAGCAGTGCCGAGACCGCCAATTTCGGCGTGCCGCTGGGCGGCAACCTGATCCCCTGGATTGACAAAGACCTGGGCAACGGCGTCAGCCGCGAGGAATGGAAGGCCGGCGCCGAAGCCAACAAGATTTTGGGACAGGGCCCTGGTTTCGGTACAGCGGCGGTGCCGGTGGACGGCTTTTGTGTTCGGGTTGGTGCCATGCGCTGCCATAGCCAGGCGCTGACCTTCAAACTCAAGAAGGACGTGCCGGTAGCCGATATTGAGGCCATGATTGCCTCCGACAACGCCTGGGTCCAGGTCGTTCCCAACACACGTGAGGCCAGTCTGCGCGATCTGACCCCGGTGGCCGTAACCGGAACACTCGGGATCCCGGTGGGACGAATCCGCAAGCTTGCCATGGGACCGGAGTACCTTGGGGCCTTTACGATTGGCGACCAACTCCTGTGGGGTGCTGCAGAGCCCTTGCGCCGCATGCTGCGCGTATTGCTGGCGGCCTGAGCCGGGGTTGACGCAGGTACCAGATATGTTATGGTCTGCTTCCCATTTTCGGTATTGATGCCTGTTTCGGAAAAATGAAGTCAGTATTCCAGCACTCTGAATTACGGAGTCCACTAATTGATTGCTAAATCACATCGCTGGCACCGAGTCGCTGTGGCGGCCGCTGCCGTGTGCGGACTGTGGGGATCCAGTGCCATGGCCTTGTCGCTTGGCCGTATCACAGTCCAGTCGGCGCTGGGTGAGCCGCTGCGTGCAGAAGTTGATTTACTCGACATCAATGCCGAGGAAGCTGCTTCATTGCAACCCTCGGTTGCGTCACCGGAAAGCTTCAAAGCCGCAGGACTGGACTACAACCCGGCCCTGTCAAACCTGCAGGCGAGTTTGCGCAGACGCTCCGATGGACGAGCCTATATTCGTTTGAGCGGCGAGCGCGTCATCAACGACCCCTTCGTCGACCTGATCCTGGAGACAAGGTGGTCCAGCGGTCGCATTGTGAGGGACTACACGCTGCTGTTTGACCCACCCAATCTGCGCACCACTGCGGCGGCCACACCAACGCCAGCGCAGATCAGCCCGCAGCCAGTGGCCAGCCCACCCCGTCCCGTTGTGTCCCCGGCGCCGGTGCCCTCTACGGCCGGCGTCAAAGCAGCGTCCGAAGCAGCCAGAACGGCCACGCCCGCAGCAGCACGAGCGCCAATGGCACTCACGGCGCCAGCCGGCGCTACCAAAGTCAGCGTCAAACCAGGTGACACAGCGAGCAGAATAGCTGCGGCCACCCGACCAGACAATGTTTCTCTTGATCAGATGCTGGTCGCACTGTTGCGCACCAATCCAGCGTCTTTCATGGGCGACAACGTCAACCGTATCAAGGCTGGAACCATCCTCAACATTCCAACGCCAGAGCAGGCAGCAAGCACGCCGGCAGCCCAGGCTGCGCAACTGATTGTTGCGCAAAGCAGGGATTTCAACGAGTTTCGTCGAAAGCTTGCGCTCGCTGCGCCTGACACGCCATTGATCGTGACGGATCGAATCGCTGCCGGCGCCATCGAGGCTCGGGTCGAAGAAAAAAAGTCGATCGCAGCGGCGCCTGACAAGTTGACCTTATCGAAAGCCGCCATCGAAAAGGTCACGGCGGAGGATAAGCTGGCAAAGGACCGCAGCGCCAAGGACAGCGCCGACCGCGCAGCCGAAATCGCCAAGAACATCAGTGATCTTGGAAAACTTGGCAATGCGTCGAGCGCTGCGGCCACATCGACGGCAGCAGCATCAGCGAATGCGGCCACTGCAACGCTTGTCGGCCCAGCAAGCGCTGGCGCGTCTGCACCGATCGGCATTGCCGCAAGCAGCGTCAAGGCGGCGCCCCCTGTGGTGGCCAAGCCGCAAGTGGGCGTCTTCGACGGATTACTTGAAAATCCATTGCTGCCGGCAGGCGCTGGCGTTGTCGTGTTGCTGGCAATTCTTGGTTTCTACCGATCTCGCCAGCGCAAGAATGATCATCCGGCTGACAGCTTCATGCTCGATAACCGGGTCCGACCGGACACCTACTTTGCGGTCAGCGGCGGTCAAAATGTCGATACCCATCACGGCGCCGCAGCCGAGTCCTCTATAGTCTCCGCGCCCAGCCAGCTTGAGGGCGTTGGCGTTGACGACGTCGACCCGGTGGCCGAAGCCGATGTCTACCTGGCCTACGGACGCGACTTGCAGGCCGAGGAAATCCTGAAGGATGCTCTGCGGGCAGCCCCAGAGCGCATTGCCATTCACCAGAAATTGCTCGAGCTTTTTGCCAAACGACGTGACCTCAAGTCGTTTCAGCACGTCGCTGCGAAGGCTTTCAGGTTGACCGACAGCGACAGCCTGGAATGGCAGCGCATACGCGAGCTCGGCCTGAGCATTGACCCGGGCAATCCGCGTTACTTGCCAGGTTGGCAACCTGCGGAGGCCGAGGGCAAGCCCTCCATTCCTGCCCCGCTGGAAGACACTGCCACTCGACCGGGCGGCGCTGTCAGTCCTCAGGCAGGCGCACCGCAGGCCAGCGCTGCGGTCGATCTCGATCTGGATCTGGACTTTTCCCTTGATGACGAATCACCCCATGCTGAGGGAGAAACGAGCGCCAGCGTTGCTACAACGGCCCCTGCTGCGCTTACGGAGTCCCCCTACGCTCCGGCGACCGAAGCCAAAGCAATGCCGGCGCCTGATTTCGGCATGCTGGAATTTGACCTCGGATCGCTCTCGCTGGATTTGGGAGACGAGGTCGAAACTGATTCCAGCAGTAAACCAGCCAAAGTGCAAGATCCCTTGGCAACCAAGCTGGAACTTTCAGAAGAATTCATCGCCATCGGCGACATGGACGGTGCGCGCACACTGATAGAAGAAGTCATCGCGGAAGCCTCGGGTGACATGCAGCTCAAGGCAAAAAGAGCTTTGAGCGATCTTCCGTCGCTGTGATCGTACCGTGCGCCTGGCACTTGGCATCAGCTACAACGGCCAGGCCTATCAGGGCTGGCAGAGCCAGTTGTCGGGGCAAACCATCCAGGATCAGCTCGAGTTGGCGCTGAGCAAGTTCAGCGCGCACAAGGTGTCAACCCTGTGCGCTGGGCGCACCGATGCCGGCGTGCACGGCTTGATGCAGGTGGTCCATTTCGACACCCGACTCGATCGCACAAGCTCCTCCTGGGTGCGCGGCACCAACTCGTTCCTGCCACGCGACATCGCCGTCCAGTGGGCGCAGCCGGTGCCTGACGAATTTCACTGTCGCGCCAGCGCCCAGTCACGCCGCTATGCCTATGTGTTGCTGGAGTCACCCGTGCGCCCCAGCATCGACCATGGTCGCGTCGGCTGGGCTTTTACACCGCTGGACCTCGGCGCCATGCAGCAAGCCGCCCGGCACCTGCTGGGCGAACATGATTTCACCTCCTTTCGCGCCTCTGCCTGCCAGGCCCTGTCTCCGGTGAAAGTCCTGCAGTCGATTGATATCACCCGGCGCGGTGCCTACTGGCGCTTCGACTTCGAGGCCAACGCCTTTTTGCATCACATGATTCGCAACATCATGGGCTGTCTGCTGCTTGTCGGCCAGGGCAAGCAGCAGCCGCAGTGGCTGCTGGAAGTCCTGCGCAGGCGCGACCGGGACGCCGCCGCCCCCACTTTTTCCCCGGATGGTCTGTATTTTCTGGGCCCCCGCTACGCCGCCCATTGGGGTCTGCCCGAGCGAACCACCGCGTTTGATGGATTGCCATGAACGCAAGAACCCGAATCAAGATCTGCGGACTGACGCGCGAGGCCGATGTGGACGCCGCTGTGGCGGCCGGCGTCGATGCCCTGGGCTTTGTGCTGTATGAGAAAAGTCCGCGCCATGTATCCATTGATCGCGCCGCCGAACTGGCTGCGCGTTTGCCGCCCTTCGTGACACCGGTCCTGCTTTTTGTCAACGAAACGGCACGCCGGATCGGTGAGGCTTGCGCTGCCATCCCGGGCGCCACCCTGCAATTGCATGGCGACGAATCACCCAGCCAGTGTCTGGCAGCAAGCCAGGGCGGAAAATACCCTTACCTGCGCGTCGCGCGCATACCGACGGGCCCATCGGCGCAGCAGTTTGATCTCGTAAAATACGCACTCGATTACTCAGGAGCCCAGGCTATCCTGCTCGACGCACAGTTCGACGGGTATGGTGGTTCGGGACAAACATTCCATTGGTCACTGCTGCCTCCAAACGTCAACGCTCACCTCGTCTTGAGTGGTGGGCTGAGCGCTGCAAACGTGGGCGACGGCATCTTGCAGTTGCGGCCGCGCTGTCTTAGCCTGGCCGTCGATGTGAGCTCGGGTGTCGAATACTCAGGCCCCGGTAACAAGGGTCTGAAGGACCCCGAAAAGATCCACCAATTTGTGGCCGCGGTGCGCGCGGCCGAGCAAGCATGAACCCCTACCAACAACCTGACCCGCGTGGCCACTTCGGAATTTACGGCGGCAGTTTCGTCTCGGAGACGCTGACCTTCGCCATCAGCGAGCTCAAGGCCGCCTACGCCCGCTACCAGCATGACCCTGCCTTCGTGGCAGAGTTCAACAGCGAGTTGGCCCACTTCGTCGGCCGCCCCTCGCCGGTCTATCACGCCGCCCGCATGAGCCGCGAACAGGGCGGCGCGCAAATCTTCCTCAAACGCGAAGACCTGAACCATACCGGCGCGCACAAGATCAACAACACCATCGGTCAGGCCATGCTGGCCAAGCGCATGGGCAAACCCCGCGTGATTGCCGAAACCGGTGCCGGTCAGCACGGTGTGGCAACGGCCACCATCTGTGCCCGCTACGGGCTGCAGTGCGTGGTCTACATGGGCAGTGAAGACGTCAAACGCCAAAGCCCCAATGTCTACCGCATGAAACTGCTGGGCGCCACCGTGGTGCCGGTGGAAAGCGGCAGTCGCACCCTCAAGGACGCGCTGAACGAGGCGATGCGCGACTGGGTCGCCAATGTAGACAACACCTTCTACATCATCGGCACCGTCGCCGGCCCGCATCCCTACCCGATGATGGTGCGCGACTTCCAGAGCGTCATCGGCACTGAATGCCTGCAGCAGATGCCCGAGATGTTGCGCTCGCAAGGCTGCTTGAGTGCGCAACCCGATGCAGTGGTGGCCTGCGTTGGCGGCGGCAGCAACGCCATGGGAATTTTTTACCCTTACATCAACCACGCCGAGACACGCCTGATCGGTGTGGAAGCGGCGGGCGAAGGGATCGATTCAGGTCGGCACTCAGCCTCTCTGCAACGTGGCAGCCCGGGCGTTCTGCATGGCAACCGCACCTACGTGCTGCAGGACGACAACGGACAGGTCACCGAAACGCACAGCATCAGCGCCGGGCTGGACTACCCTGGCGTCGGACCGGAACACGCCTACCTCAAGGACATCGGCCGCGCTGAGTACGTGGGCATCACAGACCAGGAAGCCTTGCAGGCCTTTCACTACCTGTGCCGTACCGAGGGCATCATTCCCGCCCTGGAATCAAGTCACGCCGTGGCTTACGCCATGAAACTGGCCAAAACCCTGCGCGCCGACCAGTCCATTCTGGTCAATCTGTCCGGACGCGGCGACAAGGACATAGGTACCGTGGCCGACCTCTCCAACGCCGACTTTTACTGTCGCCCGAGTTGTACCGGCCAGGCAGTCAAGGGCGGACAGAATGCCGTGAAGGTGTCGCCATGAGCCGCATCGCACCCACTTTCGCCCAACTCCAGGCCAGCGGTCGCAAGGCGCTTATTCCTTACGTAACGGCTGGCTTCCCTTTTCCCGATGTCACACCCGAGTTGATGCATGCCATGGTCGCGGGCGGCGCCGATGTCATCGAACTGGGCGTGCCCTTTTCCGACCCCAGCGCCGATGGGCCGGTGATTCAAAAGGCGGGCGACAAGGCGCTGGCTGCCGGTGTCGGCATGGTCCAGGTGCTGGCCGTGGTGGGCGCTTTTCGCGAGCATGACAAGGCCACACCGGTAGTCCTGATGGGTTACGCGAATCCGGTGGAACGCTACCACCAGAAACATGATCGCCATGATGGCAAGAACGCCTTTGTGACGGACGCCGCACAGGCCGGCGTCGACGGTTGCGTGATCGTTGACTACCCGCCTGAAGAATGCGAAGAATTTGCCGCCGAACTCAAGGCGCAGGGGCTGGACCTGATTTTCCTGCTGGCGCCGACCAGCACCGATGAGCGCATGCGCCAGGTCGCAGCGGTGGCCAGCGGTTATGTCTACTACGTCTCGCTCAAGGGTGTGACGGGCTCTGGCTCGCTCGACACCGATGCCGTTGCGGCCATGCTGCCGCGCATCCGCCAGCATGTCAGCATCCCGGTGGGTGTGGGTTTTGGCATACGGGACGCCGCCACGGCATGCGCCATTGGTAAAGTTGCCGATGCCGTAGTGATCGGCAGCAAAATCATCCAGTTGATCGAGCAGCAGCCCAGGGAGCAGGTAGGCGCCGTCGCACAGCGCTTCCTGCGTGAAATCCGCACGGCGCTGGATTCATAATTTAAACTGACAGCCTGCACCGAGCAGCCGTTACCACGCCTTAAGGAAACTCCATGAGTTGGCTCGAAAAACTGCTACCGCCCAAGATCCAGCACACCGACCCGGCCGATCGACGCAGCGTGCCCGAAGGGCTGTGGATCAAATGCCCAAGCTGTGAAACCGTGCTTTACAAGACCGATCTGGAGCAAAACCAGAACGTCTGCCCGAGTTGCAGTCACCATCACCGGATTGGCGCGCGCGCGCGGCTCAATGCGTTTCTGGACAATGAGGGCCGCTTCGAGATCGGCCAGGAAGTATTGCCCGTCGATGCCCTGAAGTTCAAGGACAGCCGCAAATACCCGGAGCGCCTGAAGGAAGCGATGGAAAACACCGGTGAAACGGATGCACTGGTCGTGATGGGCGGCGCCGTGCACGGCATCGCTCTGGTAGCGGCCTGCTTTGAATTTGAATTCATGGGCGGCAGCATGGGTTCGGTGGTGGGCGAGCGTTTTGTGCGCGGCGTGCACAGCGCCATTGAACAGAAAGTGCCCTTTGTCTGCTTCACCTCCACCGGCGGCGCGCGCATGCAGGAAGGCCTGCTCAGCCTGATGCAAATGGCCAAGACCAATGCTTCGCTAACGCGGCTGGCCAAGAAGGGCCTGCCTTTCATCAGCGTGCTGACCGACCCGACCATGGGCGGCGTCAGCGCCGGCTTCGCCTTTCTGGGCGATGTGGTGATTGCCGAGCCCAAGGCCTTGATCGGATTTGCCGGCCCGCGGGTCATCGAGTCCACCATGCGGGTGGCTCTGCCTGAAGGCTTTCAGCGGGCAGAGTTCCTGCAGACCAAAGGCGCCATCGACCTCATTTGTGATCGCCGCGAGTTGCGCAAGACCATTGCCAGCACGCTGGCCATTCTGCAGCGCCAGCCAGCCGACGCCGTGAACTAGCTTCGACTCAGCCGACCTGCAGCGCAAGCGTCTGCAGGCTGCCCAGCACGATGCCGGCAATTTGCAGCAGCACCAGCAAGACCAGCGGCGAAAGGTCGATGCCCCCAACCAGCGGCAGCAGACGCCGGATGGGCTTCAAGGGTGGCGCGCAAAGCCGCTCGATCACGTCCGAGATGCTCGACTGGGTCGGCACCCACGACAACACGGCGTAAACAATCACAAGTCCGGTAAGCGCTGAAATCACCAGCCGCAGCAAGCCAAAGCCGGCCAGGATCGGGGTCAGGAAGACGCTGCCGTGCGCGCCGGCGAGCAGCCAGAGCAGCAGAAACTGCGTCAGTTCCAACAGGAAAGCCGCCAGCAGGCTGGCCGTATCCCAGCGCCCCAGCGCCGGCACGACGCGTCGCAGCGGCAACACCAGCCAGTCTGTCAAGGCGAAGACAAAACGCCCCAGCGGGTTGCCCGACCTGACCGACATCGGAATGCGCTGGTGCTGCATGTAAAGCCGCAGCAGGCAGGCGCCAGCCAGCACGCCGGTGGCAACTTCGAGCAGGAGAGAAACGATTTGGTAAAGCATGAATCAGGAGGGTCCGTCCAGGCAGATCATAGCGAGACTTAAAATCCGGCTCTGCCCTCACCTTTTGCGCCACTCATGTCTGACCACAACACTGCCCCAGCCCCCCAGGACGAAAACCAGCTTATTCTTGAACGTCAGGAAAAACTCAAGGCGATCCGCCAGAGCGAGGCCGAGGGCAAAGGCCCGGCCT
>QYPX01000008.1 GCA_007280205.1 Comamonadaceae bacterium | reverse complement strand
TCCATGGTCAGCAAAGTGCCCTGCTCCTGCTTGGCCATCACCGCCTTGCCGCTGGTCACATTGGAATTGCGCCCCATGTTGTCGGCGTTCACGCCTGACATATTGCGGATGGACGCACTGTCGTTTTGCGCCATCTGCAACTGAAACTGGGCCCGGCTCTCGTTGCCGCGCTCCTGCACCTTGCCACCCGACAGGGCGCCATTGGCAAAGACTGCGGTGCCGTCCGGTGAATCAAGTTCCCGTCTGATCTCAGCCAGGTCCATCACTTCGGCATCAATGGCGCCGACTTCCATCTTGATCTGATTCGCACTGGCCTCGTACAGGCTGCGGCTCATCCGGTGATTCAGCGCTTCCTGTGGTCCCAGCAGTGGCAGGATCGGTGAATACGGCATGCCGGTGCGTTTGTTCCGATACGCCCAGACCGGAATGAAAGGAAACAGATCGTGCTTGAACGGGCTCCAGGCTTCGATCAGGGTGTCCTTCTCGGTCATGACTGCACAGCACATGCGCCAACTGACACCATCAGCCATTCCAGTAACGGGATGCATCTGGGCTTGGGGCTCCCGGCTCCAGCACTCGATCAGCAGAATGCGCTCTCTGGGGTTGAACAGATCAACGGGTCGCGCTGTCATGTAATCCAGTTCATCGCCATTGCCGGGATTGAAGGAATCCATGCCGGCCAGCAGTCCAGAGCCACCCAGCCAATCCCTAAAGATCGTGACGTCGTCGCCGGTCTGCACACAGCGGTCGATCTGGATTTTCTTATTCGGGAACAGGGCTTCGGCCACATCCCGATCTACGACCTTGACGCGAAACAGGTAGCGCGCATCCGACAGATCGCGTTTGGACCCTTGGCTGTCGTAGAGGATGTTGCGCCAGGATTCGGCACCAATGTAGATCGGCGGCCCGGACGGATCACCCCGTAACCCCACTTCCATCCAGCCAAGACCAGCCTTGAAGGCATCTTCAATCGCATAGGAACGCTCGAACACTGCCCGATTGGCGTCGTCCAGGTATTTGAGCAGCTTGGTTTTAAGGGTCGCATCGTCGCTGGCGGCTTCACCCTCATCGGCAGCCACCACCACAAAGTCCACCCGGCTCTTGCGCTCGGTGCCGATCAACCAGTCAATGGTCGGCTTGACCTCATTGAACACAACCGGGTTCTGACCGCGTTCACGCACCCTTTCGGCATCCTCGTGCTCCCACTGGGTACCGTCATAGAAACCCTCGCACTTGGCCATCATGGCGCGGTTGGATGCCTGGCGTGATGCTTCTGCCAGAAACCAGCTCTTGCGCTTATCGTGGCGTGCGCGCACTGAATCGTCGTCCATCTTCAGGGTAGGCGCCTTCATACCAGCGCCTCCGTCAATCCCTTGCCGGTTTGCTTGTCGGTGGCAACGATCTCCCACATTTTCTGGCTCTCCAGATCTAGCCGGATGGATCGTGGGGTGACCGGCATCAGCACCAGGTCAGGTGCAAAGGTGATCACCACCTCACACAGGGCGTGCAAAGCTTGCCGGTCGTTCCTGTCCTTGCCCATGACCACCAGTGCCTCCCGGGCTTCCCGAAAGCAGTGGGGACTGGGGTTACCGGTACAAGTGCCATCGGCATTGAATCCAACAAACTCAGTAATGGCACGCCGACCGATGACCCAGACCCCGGAATCGGAATACCCTTGCAGGAACACATTGGTCGCCGCCCAGATGCACAGGCAGGGTTGTGATTTCTTGCCCTCACCGATCCATTCCAGCGAGACATTGAAGCCCTTGCGGGTAGCCTGCTTCCAGGAATGCCGGTGCCCGACTGCAAAAACGGGTTCACCATGGGGCGACAGAATGGGTGACAAATGCATGGCTACCTCCAACTGCGGGTTCGTTGCTTGAAGGAACCGATGGCCTCAACGGATGCATTGCTCATCAGATCAATGGCCTGACCCAAGTACCGAAATGCATCCGCTCCATGGCTGTACTCGTCATGCCGTGGGGCCCCGGGTTCATTGGTGGCCTGGTTGACATCGCGCCGGTAGCGTTTCAGGCATTCCAGCAAACGGGCCGTCTTACCCTGGTCAAAGTAGCAGCGTGGCCATAGCAGCCTGGCAGCCTTGATGCCTTCTTCCACACTGGTCTGGGGTAGGACATGGGTCTTGCGCTTGAGCTCACCCAGCAGTTCTTCCGTACTCTTGCCAGTCTGAAAGTTTCTGGTCCTGCCGTCATGCGGGATGTAATCCGTGCCAAAGCGGTACGGACGCCGTTCCAACTCCGCAACGTACCAGTCCAGCGTGCGGTTGTTGTCCTCGATGTAGTCGATCAGTCGCACGTCCATGGGCGTGCGCTGCACAAAGATGATGGTCATCGCATCGTTCCAGCCCAAATCCCAGACCGTGTGCACCGGCAGCATTGGGTCATAGGGAACCAGTCTGACCCTACCGTCCTTGAACACAGCATCGATCTCATGGCGGTAGATGGCGCCTTCAGCCACCCGGCGGGGTTTGCCTTCCCAGATGTGCTCATAGCTTTCCGGGTCACGTGCCTGGGCCTTGGTCCGTTCTTGCTCCAGGACTTCCGGAAACCACGGGTTGTCACGCCAGTTGACCTCGCACAGCCAGGTATCCGGACTTGGCGCCGCAATGAACCTGACGTAGGTTTCATCGGTATCCATGTCAGGGTTCAAGGTCAACCAGATTTCTGAATCGGGTTTGCGGATCGTGGGGATCAGCACATCCCAGCTGCGCTTTGAAACCCCGTGTGCTTCCTCGACCCAGCAGCGGTCCACGCTCTCGTAACTTTTTATCGAATCGACGGTGTGTGATTGCAAGCCGCAGAACAGGAACAGGCTGCCGTTCTTACCGCGGATTTCGGTATCGAGCACCTCATAAAACTCGGAGAAGCCAAGTTCTTCGATCTGGTCTCTGAGCAGCCGGTGAACAGAGTCCTTCATGGACTTCTGCACTTCACGTGCGCACAGGATGCGCAGCGGCTCCGCACCGGATGCCATCAGCAGCAAAGCCTTGGCCACTGACCATGATTTAGCACCACCGCGGCCACCATAGAGCACCTTGTAGCGACTGGGCGCAAACAAGGGCTTGAGCTTGGCTGGAAACCGGATGTCGAGCACATCGTCATCCGGCTTTGGCATTGCTGCTGGGACTGCGGTCACGGCTTGCCGTCCACAAAGCTGATGCGCACACGGTGTTCAACCGGGCTTTCGCTGTCACCTTGCACGGTAGTGCGATCGCCATAGCGCTTGGGATTGGCTGCTTTGGCACGCCAGCGGTAATGGGCTGCTACTTCACGTGCAACCGAGATGGTTTCCTTGTCGGCCTTCTCCAGGGTTTCAAGGGCCTTGTCGTCATAGGCTTGGGCAGCCTCAACTCGCGCACGCGCGCACGCCTGAGAGCGTTCCGGATCTAGCTCAATCCATTCGAACAGTCGCGAGACGCTGACGCCATAGGCAGCAGCAATGACCCGGAACGAATCGCCCTGGGTCAACATGTCGCAGATCGCTTCGGTGCCGGCGGCGTCGAGCTTGGCCCTGGCCGTCGCGGGCTTGGTCTGCTTCTTGGGCTTGCTGACAACTACCGCCTTCGCAGCCTTGCGCGTCGACATGAACACATCTCCAGAATTGTTTCGTTCTGAAAAGTGTCAGGGGGATTGGTTCGGAGTCAACGGTTGCCGCGCCAGTCCGTTGCCACCGATTATTGTGAAGCTTTTTCTATTTCATGCTCAATATCCCCCTTTTGGGGGATATGTTTTTCCTGCCACGCGTATCAAAATTGGACTCCAAGGAGAAAAACATGAGCAATATCAAAACTGAATTAACTGACGAATTGCATCAGAGTACTGCCATGTCCGGGCCAGAACGTTGTCTGGAGGGCTTACGGATATTGGTAATCGAAGACAACGCCTTGACTCGGTTGGCTATGGAGAGCGTACTGACATCGTGGGGGTGTCTGGTCACACTTGCCGCCGGGGCACTAATGGCCTGTGACAAAGTCCGGCACGCTGAGACACCTGACATCATCCTCAGCGACTATCAATTGAACGACGGGTACAACGGCATTAAGGCAATCCGCTTGGTACGCGAACTCACCGGCAGTCAGGTCCCGGCTTGTTTGATCAGCGCGGATGCAGATCAAACTGTCGCGATTCAAGCTCAAGCAGAGGGTGTGGATTTTTTGCAGAAACCTGTTCCGCCGGCCACACTGCGCAGATTTTTGGTCTCGAACAACCGCCACCCTGTCGTGCTACATTCGAGTTGGGCTAAATGCCCACCTTGAGATGTACCCGAAAGGGTTTCCACCCGGCCCTAGCGGCTGGGCTTTTTTTTGTCGAATAACATCAAAGTTACAAGAATTCCCTTCCCCATCCCCGATGTCATTAAAGCCAACACAGCCTGACCACCGTTACTGCCTCAACTGCTCCATGCAACTCAAGGCAGAAAACACCGACAGCGGACTGCGCTGCGGCAAAGACTATTTCGCTTTGGTGCCGGCTGATCGCAAGCCGCAAGCCTTGAGCCATTACCCCGAGACGCTGCCGACCGACACCTGCGACAGTTGGACTGCCCATCTTCCGACGAAGTTGATTGCTGCGCAGAAGTAGCTACCCCATCAGCACCAAAACATTGCCCCCTGGTAAGCCCGGTCCGACTTGACCCTGCCGGCGTGCATCATCATCTCCAGTCGGTGCCTGGCCTTGAGCTTGGCCTCCCGGCAGGCCAGGGCAACGCCCGGGTGCATCTCCACCTGACGCGCCGTTGATGGCCCGAGTTCTAACAACGCAGCCAGGATTGCCTCTTCAATTTCTTGCAGTTTATTCATGGCTGTGAAGGAATCCTGGTTTGCACCGGTCCACTTGCATCATCTCGAGACTTTTGATCTGGGTGCAATCGCAGCAGTAGTCAAAACCCGGGTTGAACACGGGCTCGCCATCAACCACCAGGATCACCCGCGGCTCACCCTTATGGTTTTGCACAGCCGCTGCGCTCTTCAGATATTCCACCCATTCCAAACGATTCAGAAAGCATGGCGGTGGTGCCGGATGCAGATCGGCGACGGCGTCGTTGAGGTTGATTCGTGCCATGTCAGGCCTCCCGAAGCTCGATGAGCTTGTCCAGATAGTGACGCGCCTTGCGAAGGTCATCCAACCCGCCCTTGTCCTTCCAGCGACTGACGTACTTCACGATGTTGCCCTCGAAGTAGCCGAGCTCGTTGGCGGCGATGTAGTCCCAAGGCTGAATCGCTTTGGACTTGTAGTGGGTGCCACCGACCTGGGTTTGATTTGCGTTTTCCATGTCTGTCTCACCTAGCGAACACGCAAAAATTTACTGTCACCATGTCACCATAGAAGCTATGGTTCCGCCAACCTTTCCCTGAAATGCACGGTATATACCGTCTACTCCAACTTCTACATAGAAGAATCAATGGTGACAATGGTGACAATGGTGACGCCCCTCTGAAAACACTGTCACCATCAAGCGCGAGGCCATTGGTGACAGGTGGTGACAAAGCTCGATCGCCTCGACGTTGCCGGACATCAGGCTGCGACATAAAACCTCCCTCGGGTCGAACCCGTTCGAATTTGCCTGCGCACAAAACCAAGTGCGTGTAAAACTTTGCCCATTCGTATCTCCTCGCGTTTTCCTACGTGTTTAGCTTCGATGCCCAACGCGTCCTTGAGCACTTCCCCAATCTGCAAATAATTGCTCGCACGTGCCGTGAGCCCTGTCATGGGGTCCACCATGTCGAGCCAGGCCTGCACAGCCTCTGACCATGGGTC
>QYPX01000175.1 GCA_007280205.1 Comamonadaceae bacterium | reverse complement strand
CCTGACGGTGGAAGAGATTAAGCGCCGCAGGCAAGATAGGCTAGCAGCTGCCGTCACGCCGCAAGGATGTGGTTCAGGCGGCTGGCGAGAACACCTTGCCTCGCAATCGTCAGACTTTCCTCTTCAACCATGCGATTTGAAGAAGTGGCTGAAGTACGAGTCATTGCCGATTCAGCGAGCATGTTTTGTCTTGCTTGGCTCTGAGCCGCCGCCGTTGCATGTTTTGCGATTTGTGCAAGACAACTACAACCCGTCGCGCGAGCCAACTTGGGACGCTCCGCCAGACTATCACGATATGCTTGCCTCGCTACGAAATAGCATTGCGCATGGCAATGTGTCGGTGATGAAAATCAGAGAGGGTCAGTACGAGACAAAGCAAGCGACTTGGCACGACCTTATTCGATGGGCGCGGTCAAAGGACTACCAAATAGCGCCGGAACTTGAGACCCTCGTCGCCAAGATGGAACCGGCTACTGTGAACGGCACTGCAAAAGTGACTGGTGACTCCGACCTGTGCGCCGTATTCCGTGAACTGAAGAATCTTGACGTCAGTGAATTCAGCATTGCCTTCGTGGGCGATAAGGAAGAGTCCGGCACCGGGATAAACAACATGCTGGAGATTTCTGCCCGTGAAGTGACAAGACGTATTCCCTTGGCATCGCTCGAACTGGTGAATCGACACAAAGCAAGTGGCGGACTGAACGCTGTGGGACTTATTCTCTTGGCGATGACGAAGAATAAGGTGATTGGAAAAACAGATGAAAACGAAAAATCCGTATCGAGATTTAGGGCAATTATTAAGAAGAAACTAGGCATTGTTGGCAATCCATTCGAACCCTACCGCCAAGGCGTCGGCTGGGCACCGTTGTTCAAACTTGCTGACAAGCGCGGTGCGGCTGATGCGCGTGCTAAGCACGATGCCGAACGGCGAACTCAATCGCTTGATGAATTGAAAGAGAACGGTATCGAATTCTCCGACGCGTCAAGTGAAAACGCAGTGGACCCCGCCGATGAATGGATGAAAAGGAGCGGAAACAGTTGGGCAGGGGGCGCCGATGCCGAATAGTCGGAGTGACATGTCAGGCGCTTATTCTGACAAGTCAAACGAGAGAAACTAGGGGCTTCTCATTGGGGAAATAGCGGATTGAGTGACATGTCATGCCTAGTGATACGTGGAGACCGTCCACGGGACACTACGAAAGCTACAGACATGTTAAGCAACCACCAATCCGACGTGCACTTACCGACCGCAACTCACTACAGTCAAGAAATAAGTAAGGCTGTGTCAGCAGCATCAACCTTCGATAGTCTGCCCGCATCGGGCTACATCCGACAGGCCCAACTCATCCCAGGCATCGTTCCATTCAGTTCGGCCACCCTCTGGCGAAAGTGCAAGGCCGGACACTTCCCCAAGCCGGTCAAGCTTTCCGAGCGTGTCACCGCTTGGAATGTAGGTTCTGTCCGGGCATTCCTTGACGCGCAAGCCAAAGGGGTGTCCAAATGAAAACGCCCGACCCCACCATCACAGCAGAATCGAGCGCCCCGAACAAGCGCAATTTTACAGCAACAGGCCGATTCACGGGAACCGAGAACGTGCGCCACTTGCGAGTGATTCAAGCCCTGATGACGCGCCCGCTACCGCGCGAGCAACTTGACAACATAGCAGGCGCCAGCAATGGCCCTGAACTTGTCGCCGAGCTTCGCCGCCGTGGTTTAGAAGTGGAGTGCACACGGACCAAGAAAAGAGACCGTGACCTGTTCGACTGTTGGCCTGGTGTCTATCACTTCACGCAGTCCGACCGTCGCCGCGTAAATTACTGGCTGGCACATCGCAAGCAAGGGGTCGTGGCATGAGTGCAGACCTGCATCCAACCGTAAACCAGATATGCGCCATGCACGGCATCTCTCGGCGCATGTACTTCAATGCCCTGAAGGTCCGACGCAATGGCTGCGAGGAGCTCTTCAACCTTGTCCGCGATGGTGGCGCAACGATGAATCTCGCGCTGGAAATTGCCAGATTCGACCATGAATCACAGAGGCTAATCATGGCTGAGTTTCACGACATCAAGCCCCGTGACCGATTGGCGTTTGTCCAGCGGGTCCTTGTCGCTCATGAAGAGGAGCAAGCCAATGGCTAACGGACGCAACAAGACCAGTAGGAGCGACACAGGCCGCGATTCCGGTGGCTTTGTTGCATTGCCCTGGAGCGTGCTTGATTGCCCTGCTTACGCCCGTCTATCGCATCCTGCAAAGGCTTTGCTTTTCGAGCTTGCCCGCCAATGGGTGCGAGACAACAACGGGCGACTTCTGGCGTCTGGTGCTTATCTGGCAAAGCGTGGCTGGAAAAGTGCAGACGTGATTACCAGAGCCAAGCGCGAGCTAATCGCTGCAGGGTTCATTCACGAGATGGTGAAGGGACACCGACCGAACCGTGCAAGCTGGTATGCCGTGACCTGGAGGGCTTTAGACAAGCTGCCGGGTTACGACACTGGCGCTGCTGAGTGTTTCGAGCGTGGTGCTTACAAGAATACCCAACCGATTTACTGCGGTGCTGTCCTTACCCCGTCTCACGGCGTAGAGAGGGCTTCTATAGCACCGTCTCACGGCGTAGAGAGGATGCCGCCTACACCGTCTCACGGTGCTATCAGGGCCACTTTTGACCCTCTGTCTACACCGTCTCACGGAAACCATCTAGATATGCCATCTACTGCAATCAAAAGGGAGTGGGGAATCTACAAGCGACTGACCGCAAGACCTGCCAACTTATTCACAAACTTGATTCACTGAGGACCAGACCATGTACACCAAAATCTATGACATCGCCTATGAAATTGACGGCGACCAACTCAACCTCGAACAAGAGAGCGGCTGCGGAGAAACATCGATGCTGACCTTGCACCGGCTGCATCTTAGCCACCTTGCGGGGCTCATGGGAATTGTCAAAGCGCCAACGGACGGCGAATCACAGAAGACCATCGCCACCCTGACCCGCCGCCTTCACCTGTTACGCGACCGTATCGACCGCTTGCACGACTACCTGCTGAATCACTCTGACCACAAACATGCTGACCTGTCATACGAGTTGACCTATGCGACCGCGTGCATAGATTTGGCAAACGAGTTTTGCGCCGAACTGGAGGATGCGGTAACGCCTGGTAACGCCGCCTGTAACGTTACACCCGACCCGGTCGCAGTGACGCAATGACAAGCGCCATGTCCAACAGGCTGGTAACAGCCCATTTACAGGCTATTCCTTGGCACGCGCCATTGCGGAAAACCTTAGCAAACCTTAGCTACCCATCAAGGAGATAGACCATGAATTCAGAAATCACCCAAGCCGTCAACCAGCAGGCGCACTACTTGACTACGCAGTCCTTCGCTGTCATTCGCTTGAAATTGAGGAAGCAGGCCGAGGCCATGCTGAAGGAGCGCAAGCCCGTAGACGAGGTCATAAGCGCCATTCAGGCAACTGTCCTGCCTGCCGAGGGGTCAAAGCCGTGAAGGCGGATATTTCCGCCCGCGTGCGTGCGTGCGTGCGCGTAGTTCCCGGAGATGCACGCTTAGGCGCGTATGCGAGCAATCAACAACCAACGAGGTAATCATGGAACAAGCAAAACCCAAATCATCGATGACAGACTTTCGCCGGCAGAACACCCGGATTGACTATTACCCGACAGCCAACGCCATTGCGGTAATCGAGCGACTGAGAAAGTGCAATCCCACGTTTTGCACTCGCGAGCTACTTGACGTGCTCATCGTGAAGGGTGGCAAGGTGTTCTTTCCGGATAGCGTTGCCGGCACGAATAGTTAAAGACCGTGAAGTTCCAACCAGTACGCGCAGGCGTGTGTGCTCGCGCGTGAGGAAGTCCGTGTCAGCGCACAGTGAAACGAGGGCGTGGGCATGTTGAATCATGTTGAGGTTTGCAAGGTCCCTGCTGATGACGGCCTGGAGTCTGGTAACAGGCAGGAAACAGCCTATCCGGATGTTCCTTTGCTGAAAGGCAATCAAATTGAATCAATCTTCGTCTGCTGGTAACAGCCTGAAAACAGCAATCAGTGCCAGAACCGCATCCTTGCTTGCAAATCAAACTTTTAAGGGGCTTCCCATGAGCAGAGTATGGACACCAGAGGCAAGGCAGCAGCAGCGCGAAGCTATCAGGCGGTGGAAACCGTGGGAGCAATCCACCGGCCCAAAGTCAGTAGCTGGCAAGAAGGCCGTAAGTCGCAATGCGTACAGCGGTGGCCTATGGTTGCGGCTTCGCATCCTGTCCGTGCACGTCACCCGGCTAATCAAGGAGGGGAAAGCGGCTGGCACTTGGCCTCCGTCATGTAAATAGTCGGTCCGGCTGATAGCCTGGTGGCAGGCAAAAAACAGGCAATCACCTCAAGGTTATATCAAGGGTTTTGCTGGTAACAGCAAAGAATTGGCTCTGACGATAACGGTAGGGCTACGGTAATCTGGCCGTGCAGCCTTCATCCGGATTGCATCCGTTGAAAAAATATCAGTTAAATCAGTTCGTCGTGGTGAGCGTGATTCATGCAAGCGACAGCACGATTAACTCTTGCCGGGTTCCGCAGTTGCTTTGACTGGCAATTCAATCACTCGACATGGCTCCAGCAACCACGCTGGGGACGGGTTGTACGTCGTATGTGGCGGCACTAGCGTTCCGTCTGGATACCTCGACGGCTTCTGTATCCTGGCTTGCTGCAGGTCTACAACTGTCGCGGATTCGGGTTTGCTGGTCATGTGGGCGCTACTTCTTCTGAAATACCTTTTGAAGAAAACGGTGCACCGATTACCTTGCGAACTCGCGCAGGTAGTTGATGACTCTCTCGGCCAGTCTGGACAACATGCTCCGGTCAGCATCGCAGATAGCACTGTCGGTGTTCTCCCTGGTGCCACTCACAACAATGCTATCTCTGGTGCCGCGCATTGTGGTCGGGTACAGCATCACACCGTCGGACTCGCTACTGCCCCAACGTCCGTGGAATGTGGCGGGACGCGCAACGGGAATGTCTGTGCTTTGACGGGTCGCTTCGCAAAATATGCGGATGCTTTCGTCGAGGTCGTTCGTCACCTGAGGTGCTTTCCAATCAGCGGGGCCATTTCAAACATGCTTACCTGACTCTTGCCGAAAACCTTCTTTAGCTTTTCATCGGCGTTGATTAACCTTCGAAATTGAGCATCTTGAAGCTTGTGTTCCTTAATGTAGTTCCAGAGTTCCGTCACAACAACAGCGCGTGGCATGGGTCCGTTGCCAATTACTGCTGCTAGCTCAGGGCTCGGCGTGAGGGCCTCCATGAAGGCGTGCTCGTCAACTTCATCGTCTGGTTCAGGTGAGTCCATTTGTGTTCGGAGAAATGATAGGCTTTCGCTACCTCGCGTAGTTCCTGTACTTCAGGACGGGTGGCCGGAAGAAAACAGTGTCATGGTACGGGGAGCGCGGTGGCGCCTTCTCTGGCTTCCACTCAGGGCTTCCAGTGCGTCTAGCGCGGTCGATGCGGACTACGACCCAATACATCAATGCAAGGTGATGCTTGACATGAGGAGGGCAGTTTTCAAAGAACGAACTAAGGTGCGAGCGCAATTCCTGAGGGCAGGTTTTGACGCGCTTTTCCCGTTGACCCATTGGCAGTAACACACCCTCGTGACAGCATCGCTCAAGTGGCAACCACAGGCTGTATTCAACTATTTCGCAATCCCACTCATACAGGGTGTCGTCAAAATTTGGGTCAGCCAGCGCCTGTACCCTGAACAGGTCCAACTCATCCGCTAGGTCAGCACAACTCGCGGTGTCGAAGTCCGCAGCGTTGCAGTCGAACTGGTCAATCTCATCCCACCAGGCGTCTTCTAAGGTTGGGCTGTCGTTGTACTTCATGATGGCAGAGGGTGCGAAACGGCTAACCATTGTCTGCTCATTGATTCCGGCGTCAAGAGCAATATCCGGAAATATCTTGAAGATTGGTCTGAAAAGACGATTGCGGAAATCTGTTGACTGGAGTAATGTTCGACATAACAAGATTGGGAGGGGCAGACACTACCAGTGTCTAGTTCTAGACTGCCAGTAGCGTCGTACTACTATGACTAATCAATTCGACTTTCGCCGACTGTTGCCGTACCGGCTTGCCGTGATATTGTTTGTCGCGCTTATAGTGCTTTCGGCAAAGACAAGTAATGCTGGCGGTTTGTCAGGCTTTCTCGGTGGCGTCGCAGAAGCCTATAACGCCCAAGCGGATGAAGAACGAAGACAGCGCGTCCAAAGGGCATTGCTCGAATACCAGTTCAAATTGGAGATGGAGCGACTGGAACGCGCGGCCCAGCTCGAAAATCAGAGGTTAGAGCGCGCAAACCAGCTTGAGCGGGAGCGTTTGGCACAAGAGCGAGCGGAACAGGAACGCCGACAAGTGGCGATTCGCCAGCAGCAACAAGCTGCCGAGGAAAAGAAGCAGCAGGAGGCGGCTGAGCAAAAGCGCAAGGCAACATTCACCGGCACGGGGTTCTTTGTCGCCCCGGGTGGTTATCTCGTCACCAATAACCATGTCATTGAAGACACGACCGATTACGCAGTTCGTGACCAAAAAGGACGCTTTTACAAAGCGACGGTTGTTGCTCGTGATGCTGATAGAGACCTAGCCCTGCTCAAAGTTGACGGCGTATTTCCGACGTTGAAAATTATCAGTTCTGAATCTGTATCAAAAGGGCAACGAGTGCTCGCCGTGGGTTATCCGCAAATCTCAATTCAAGGCAACGAATCAAAGGTAACGGACGGCATCATCAGCAGCTTTTCTGGGGTACGGAACGACGAAAACTGGTTCCAGATTTCGGTGCCAATACAGGGCGGAAACTCGGGTGGTCCGTTAGTCACTGAGAGCGGTGGAGTAGTTGGGGTGGTGGTTGCAACTGCCAACGTAGCTCGGTTCTACAAGATGACGGGAAACTTTCCGCAAAACGTCAACTACGCCATAAAGTCTAAGGTTCTGTTGGAGTTCTTGAAGTCGCAGAACCTACAAAACGTGACGGCAGCAAAAGGCAAGACGACTGTCGATGCTGTCGATGCATCCACCGTGATGGTGATTGCTAAGAATGGGGCGATTGATGTGGCCTATACGGCGTCGCCTGAGCAACTTGCGCGTGAGAAGCGCGAGCGCGAGATGGCTGCTGCAAACGAAGCCAAGCGCCAGAAAGAGGAGACGCTGGCCGAGCAAAGGCGACAGGCCGAAGAGCGCCGTGCAGAAAAGCAGCGCGTCGCTGATTCCACGGTTTTGTCGAAGCGCGACCAAGCTGTTCTCAAAGCTTACCCAGATTGGCAAGAAACTAAGGACAGCAGCATCTTTGTGGCATGGCTTGCCGAGCAGAAACAGGAAACGAGCGACAAGCTGAACTCGCCGAAGGCAACCGATGTCATCGCGGTCATCAGGCAATACCATGCAGAGTTGCCGAGGTTTGCTAATCGGTATGCGGCAGCGCAGCGGGCGCAACCGAGTCAGCGTCCTTCACCGGTTGTTGCGGCAGTCATCGCACCTCCACCGAGCCCGCAACCTTCACCTCCTGTTGCAATAGCGACGGTTACGCCCGCTATCCCATCCAACGCAAATGGCTGGGCTAGGGTGCCCGGAGACCGCGAACGGTGGACGGAAGTGCTGCTGGAGTCCATAAGACGTGAGGGTGCGTTACTGCGTTATACCTATCGGCAGCAAGGCGTAGGGACGACAGGCGCAGCGGCAATCTTTGGTAGGGCAATTCAGGCTGCTGTCCACTGCGGCACCAGGCAACGTTCGGATATTGAATCGGATGGTTCAATGCAACTCAGAGAAGTCTTCTCAGGGACTCATTCAAGTGACGTGCTTGGCTTTGTGTGTCAGCTTGAAGCCGCGTCCAACTCCCCTGCCACATCCTCCACAACACTATCAGCAGGACAGGTTATCAAGGACTGCGATGTATGCCCCGACATGGTGGTCATACCAGGCGGAAATTTCGACATGGGTTCTGAGGAACTTTCTGATGAGAGGCCTCTACACCGCGTATCTGTCGTTAGTTATTTGATGGGCAGGACTGAAGTGACTCAGGGACAGTGGGCTGCGTTGATGGGTAACAACCCAAGCAAATTCGTTTCATGCGGGGGGAATTGCCCCGTTGAGCGTGTGAGCTGGGATGACGCTCAGGCATATGTCAAGCGGCTGAGTGAAAAGACAGGCAAACAATATAGGTTGCCGTCCGAAGCCGAATGGGAGTATGCCGCAAGGGCAGGTCGTCAGAGCAAGTGGGGGTACGGCGCCACTGAAGGTGAACTTAGGAACTACGCGTGGTACACCGTCAACAGCGGTACTGTTTTACATGTCGTTTCACAGAAGAGTGCCAACCTGTTCGGGTTGTACGACATGCATGGCAATGTGTCGGAATGGGTACAAGACGTTTATCACACAAATTACATTGGTGCGCCAACTGACGGTAGTGCGTGGGAGGGTGGGGATAGTATGTCGCGGCGTGTCTTTCGTGGAGGTTCGTCGATTGATGACGCAGGCGTACTACGCTCATCCTACAGAGGCAGGGATTCGCCGAACTCGCGGGAGGGTTATACCGGTTTTCGGGTTTGTAGGGCCAACTGATAGGTTCTCCAATATGACATGGTTCAGGCTTCAATGTCAGCGCAAGCCCACAGCGCTTTATGCGGGCACATCAAGGGAAGAATATGAAAACATTTATTACGGTCGTAGCGCTGATGGGAAGCCTCGTCTCCATCGTGGCTCAAGCGCAAACAAATTGCCTTACGTATGGGGCCTGCAACGAAGCAAAGGGAAGTTCAACCACTCAACGCATCGGAAATCAGTCGAACACAACATTCGGCGATGGCACCTCGGCAAGCACGCAAAGGATAGGAAATCAATCCTACACAACGTTCAGTGACGGCAGTACAGCAACGACACAGCGCATTGGGAATCAAGCCTACACGAACGACAGTAACGGAAACTCTGCAACAACCCAGCGTATCGGAAATCAGGCATACACAAACTACAGCGACGGGTCATCTTCCACCACGCAGCGCGTCGGCAATACGACATACACGAACGACAGCAAGGGCGGTACTAAGACGTGTCAGACGATTGGTAATCAAACCTACTGCAATTGAACTAAGTTGCACCCAGTGAGCAGTCGGCCTTTTGAAGGCTCATGCTGGGTGTCAGGCGCGCCAGGCAACATCAGATAGATGGAATCTCTGATGCCACTTAACCCAGACCTCCTCGAACACGCTGCCGACCTCATTTCACAGGCCGACGCGTTGATAGTGGCCGCTGGTGCCGGTCATGCACTTGCGGAGATTGACTGGGTTATGCGGGTAGGGTCAACGTGACGGCAGATACTTTCAAGAGGCGGGGCCGCCGACAAACATCACCGTCGAAGCCCAGCGGGAGATGTGGGGCCAATCGGGGATACAGTAGGGAGCACGGGCATCCAGCCTCAATTTTTCGGACGGGATGCTGCTCCTTTCGCACGAAAGCGTGCTATGCTAACCTATACTTAATATAGAATGAGTTCAAACTTCGGGACCGATAACCCTGAACTGACCCAGGCGATTCGGAGGTTGTCGAATGCTGGAACTGAGAATGTTTGGTTCATTCGCCATGCTGAGGAGGAAATGGACAACGACGGGTTTGACCATGCTGAAGTGCTCACATGTCTTCGCAAGGGACGAGCGTATGGCCCTGAGCACCATGGGACAAAACTTCGAGCAAATGTTGTTCACCGAGGGATTCATATTCGGGTTGTTGTTGAAGGTCTAGACGAAGTCAACGAGGACTGGTCGATGCTTCAACGAATAACCGTAGTAACTGTTATGAGGGTCACTTAATGCTTCACAGACTTAAAGGGTCGGGCCTGCCGAACGTTTACCTTAATGGTGGCGTTTTGGTGCAGGGCGCTGGCGAAGAGCAAACAGTCGCGTACTCCGATTTGGACGGACTGTACAAGGCTTTGGCGCGCGCAATCGCTTTGCGTTTGAGTTCAATGAGTGGCGGCGAACTGCGTTTTTTGCGCAAGCGCCTAGGGATGAGCCAATCAGATGTTGCTGCATTGGGTGACAAGACAGACCAAGTAGCGGCCAAGTGGGAGAAAGGGATTCTGCCTGTTCCAAAAGCAGAGGCGAATCTTTTGCGTTTTGCTGTTCTATCTAAAGTTGGAACACAAAGGGACATAGCATGGCTTGCCAGTCAACTCACGAGAGACGTTATTGCTCCGGTTATCCCCTACGTGATGACATTCGATGGCATCGGGTGGAAGCACGACGGTTCTCTAGCCGTCATCTCTGCGATAGAACAAGCCATACCAGTTGCCGTGGCGGCGATAGACGCGGCCAAGGGTTCATCCCAGCATGCGGTGAAGTACACATCAAACAGACGGCTAGATGTTCAACCTAACAATTTCAGCCAATTCAAAGAGACATCTGAACATTGGCAGGAAGGCATCGTATGACTGAAGAAAAGCCCCATGTTGAACTTGGGTGGCCCGAAATTGCCGCAATGATTTTTGCTGCTCAAGGCATAACGTCCGGACTTTGGCGCGTTGCCGTCAAGGTGCGATTCGCTGCGATGATGATGCAAATGCCGGAGGATGGCAACGGCACCAACGCGGTAGCTTTGCCAACAAGCGTGACTGCCCTGGAAGCAATCGCCGTCTTCCCAGCACAAGAGCCCGGGCCTATGGTTTTTGATGCTGCGGCGTTGCTCTCGCTGACCAGTCGTAAAAGTAAGTCAAAGACGAAGGGGCGTCCTGTCGCGGCCCCAAGTACGCCCAAGCGAATTGCTAGGTCCGAACACAAGCCTGTCGCCAAACCCAAAAAGACGGTGACAGCGAAGTAAGTCCACGTCTCACGCAGCTATCAACCCGCTTCGGCGGGTTTTCCTTTTGCTGAAAATGATGGTGGTAGGCATGACCAGACGAACTCCACACTCACGACCCCGTTGCGACGGGGTAGGACTCTGATTGGTTGCTGTCGTGGTTTGCTTGCAGTCCTGGCTGGCGGAATGTGCTAAATGAACTGTTGCTAAATTGCGGTGGTGAAAGTGGGCGACTTTAGCCCGTTGCCACGTCATAACGCTTCACATAGTCACTTTCACATAGGTAGATGTGATGGTAGATGTGAGAAATAAAAACGCCTGAAACCCGCATGGATATTAGGTCTCTGGCGGAAGCGGTGAGATTCGAACTCACGGACGGTTTCCCGTCGCCGGTTTTCAAGACCGGTGCAATCGACCACTCTGCCACGCTTCCGAGGGGCGTATTCTAGCTGTCTGGCGCTGTGATTGAAGTGGCGTGACAAAATGCAGTCATGCCAGACGCATCCGATCCCGCCCAGCCACGCAACCCCTTGCACGGCCTGACGCTGCAGGCCATCGTCACGGCGCTGGCGGCGCACTACGGCTGGGCCGAGCTGGGTGAGCGCATACCGGTGCGCTGCTTCACCCATGACCCGAGCGTGGCCTCCAGTCTCAAATTCCTGCGCAAGACACCCTGGGCGCGCGAAAAGGTAGAGGGTCTCTACCTTTTCATGTTGCGCGAAATGCGCCGCGCTGCTTCCTAGCCGACGTGGTGCTTGGCCGCGTTGGCCACGGCCAGCGCCGTCATGTTGACGACGCGGCGCACGGTGGCAGAGGGCGTCAGCACATGGATCGAGGCCGCAGCGCCGAGCAGGATCGGGCCCACCGTGACGCCATGGCCGCCTGTCATCTTCAGCACATTGAACAGGATATTGGCGGCGTCCAGATTCGGGCAGATCAGAATGTTGGCCTCGCCCTTGAGTTTGCTGTCCATCAGGGTCGCGTGGCGCATGTCTTCGGACAGTGCAGCATCGCCGTGCATTTCTCCATCGCATTCCACATCAGGTGCCAGCTGGCAAAACAGTTCGTACGCCTGGCGCATCTTGACAGCCGATTTGCGACTGGACGATCCGTACATCGAGTGCGAAAGAAAGGCCACCTTGGGTGGCAATCCAAAACGCCTGACTTCATCGGCGGCCATCAGGGCGATGCTGGCCAACTGCTGGGCGTCCGGGTCGTCGTTGACAAAGGTGTCGGCGATGAAGAGCGTGCGCTTTTCCATCATCAGCGCGTTCAGTGTGGCGAAGCCGGAAGCACCTTTCTTGGTGCCAATGACGTCGCGCACATGATCCAGATGGACGTCAAAGCGGCCATGCAGTCCGCACAGCATGGCGTCGGCATCACCGAGCTTGACCATCAGCGAGCCGATGGTGGTGGTGGAGCGGCGCACGGCGGCCTTGGCCGCTTCGATCGAAACGCCACGCCGGCCTGTCAGTCGGTGGTAGGTCTCCCAGTACTGGCGGAAGCGCGGATCGTCTTCCGGATTGACGCAGGACACGTCCTTGCCCAGACGAATGCGCAGGCCGGCTTTGAGCAAGCGGGCTTCGATCACCGCCGGGCGTCCAATCAGGATCGGGCGTGCCAGTCCTTCGTCCACCGCCAACTGCGCGGCGCGCAGAACGCGCTCGTCTTCGCCTTCCGCAAAGGCAACCCGCTTGCCCGCCTCAGGCACGGCCTTGGCGGCAGTAAACACCGGGCGCATGAACATGCCGGTCTGGTAAACAAAACGCGACAACTGCTCGCGGTAGGCGTCCATGTCCTTGATCGGGCGCTTCGCCACGCCAGAATCTTCGGCCGCCTTGGCCACGGCCGGTGCAATGCGCAGGATCAGGCGTGAATCAAACGGGGTCGGGATCAGGTACTCGGAACCAAACACCAGTTCCTTGCCGGCGTAGGCGGTGGCTACTTCCTCGCTGATGTCGGCCTTGGCCAGGTCAGCGATCTGGCGCACACAGGCCAGCTTCATCGCTTCGGTGATCTTGGTCGCGCCACAGTCCAGCGCACCGCGGAAGATGTAGGGGAAGCAAAGGACGTTGTTGACCTGGTTTGGATAGTCGGAACGGCCGGTCGCGATGATGCAGTCGGGCCGCACGGCCTTGGCCAGTTCGGGCCGGATTTCGGGCTCGGGATTGGCCAGCGCCAGGATGATGGGCTTGTCGGCCATGGTCTTGACCATGTCCTGCGACAGCACGCCGGCGGTGGAGCAGCCCAGGAAGACATCGGCGCCGCTGATCACATCGGCCAGTGTGCGCAGCTCGGTTTTCTGTGCGTAACGCGCTTTCGATTCGTCGTAGCCGCCGGGGCGACCTTCGTAGACCAGACCCTTGGAGTCACAGACATAGACGTTTTCACGGGTCACACCCAGGCCGACCATGACGTCCAGACAGGCAATCGCCGCAGCGCCTGCCCCCGAGACCGCCACCTTGACCTTGTCGATCGGTTTGCCCACCAGTTCCAGGCCGTTGAGCAGGGCTGCGCTGGAGATGATGGCGGTGCCGTGCTGGTCATCATGGAACAGCGGAATGTTCATGCGCTCGCGCAGCTTCTTCTCGATATAGAAGCATTCGGGTGCCTTGATGTCTTCCAGGTTGATGCCGCCCAGCGTCGGCTCCAGCGCGGCGATGATTTCGATCAGCTTGTCCGGGTCGCGTTCGGCCAGTTCGATGTCGAAGACGTCGATTCCGGCAAATTTCTTGAACAGACAGCCCTTGCCTTCCATCACCGGCTTGGAGGCCAGCGGACCGATGTCGCCCAGGCCCAGCACGGCGGTGCCGTTGGTGATGACGCCCACCAGGTTGCCGCGTGAGGTGTATTCGTTGACGAGTTCCGGGTTGGCCTCAATGTCCAGGCAGGGGTAGGCCACGCCGGGCGAGTACGCCAGCGAGAGGTCGCGCTGATTGGAAAGTGGCTTGGTTGGTGTAACCGAAATCTTGCCGCGTGTTGGTGTGCGGTGGTATTCGCGTGCTGCTTCGCGCAGGGCGTGCTCTGCCGGGGACAGTTCATTACTCATTCGTTTCTCCACAGTTATTGGCTAAGCCCTTCAAGGCTAGCGGATTTTGCTACCGCCAGCCATTGTCACCTATGCGATAGCTCAAGAAATGGCGAATCGGGCTGTGCTAGGCTGGCTGAAGCAGGTCGTGCAGGCTGCGTGCGATGACTTTGGTGGCCCGGCGCAGGTCTTCCAGAACCAGCCGTTCATCGGCGCGCTTGGCGTGCGACTCCAGCACGGTGCGCGGACCGGCACCGTAAATCACACCCGGAATACCAGCCTCGCAGAACAGGCGCACATCGGTGTACAGCGGTGTGCCCAGGGCCGGAATCTCTTCACCAAACACCGCCTTGCCATGGCGCTGAATCGCGTCCACCAGGGGCTGATTGCCGGCCAGCGGCTGCAAGGCCTTGGCCAGCAGAATGCGCCTGACATTCACCGTCACGCCGGCACTCTGTGCTGCGGCCTCGGCGATGATGCTGCGCAGGGTGGCTTCGACCTGCACCGGATTCTCTTCCGGGATCATGCGCCGGTCGAGCTTGAAGCTCACGCGCCCCGGAATCACATTGGTGTTGGTGCCGCCTTCAATCACGCCCACGTTGAGATAGGGGTGCGTGATGCCTTCGACGCCGGAGCAGACCTGCTGGTAGAGCAGGTTCTGGGCGTACAGCGCATTGAGAATTTTGACCGCCGCTTGCAGTGCGTCAACGCCGGACTCCGGTATCGCGGCGTGCGCCATCTGGCCGTGCACCGTCACCTCCATCTGCAGGCAGCCGTTGTGCGCGGTGATGACCTGGTAGCTGAAGCCGGCGGCAATCATCAGATCCGGTTTGACGAGGCCGTGCGAGAGCATCCAGAGCGGCCCGACTTCGCCACCAAATTCTTCGTCGTAGGTGAACAGCAGTTCCACGCTGCCGCTGTGCGGCCGGGCCACGGCTTCGAGCGCACGAACGGCAAACGCGTAGGTCGAAAAGTCGCACTTGCTGACGGCGCTGGCGCGGCCATAGATGCGGCCGTCTTCAATCTCGCCACCATAAGGGTTCTTGCTCCAGCCTTCGCCCGGCGGCACCACATCGCCGTGGGCGTTGAGCAGAATGGTCCGGCCCGGACCGTAGTCGCGCCGTACCAGCAGATTGGTGATGCTCTCTAAGCCGGCAGCGCGCACCTCGGTTTCGGGCACTGGATACTTCTTGGCTTCCATGCCAAAGGTTTGCAGCAGCTCGGCGGCGCGCTCGGCATGCGGTGCATTGTTGCCCGGCGGCGTGTCGGTTGGGACGCGGATCAACTCCTGCAGAAACCGGACCTGCTCGTCAAAGTGCGCATCAATCCAGGTGTCAAGTTGTTTGTAGGTGGACATAAGTTCGGTGTTGTGAGAAACAGGAATTGTTATTGCTTGCCAGTATTGTCATGGCGGTCCGGAATTGTCATTGCGGTCCGGAATTGTCATTGCGACCCAGAATTGTCATTGCGGCCTGGTATTGTCATTGCGGCCTGGTATTGTCATTGCGGGCCCCGACCCGCAATCCAGTGGTGGCGTGGCACTGGATCCCGGATGTTGAATCCCCGGACTTGATCCGGGGACGGGATGACAAACGGGACGTCCGGGATGACAGAGGCACGGTCCGGGATGACAGAGGCGTGGTTCCGGAGGCTCACAACGACAAGCCAGTCAATTCCAGCATTTGCGCGAAAGCATCCACGGCCAGTTGCATATCGTCGCTGGTGCTGGACTCCAGCGGGTTGTGGCTGATGCCGGCGTTCTGGCCGCGCACAAACAGCATGGCTTGCGGCATGATCTCGTGCAACTTCATGGCGTCGTGGCCGGCGCCACTGGGCATGCGGTGCAAGGGTAGGGCCAGGGCAGCGATGGCCTGCTCCCAGCGCTGCTGCCAGAGCGGGTTGCTCGGTGCGGCTGCCACACGCATGGTTTCGGTCAGCGTGTAGCGCAGTTGGCGGCGCTCACAGATTTCAGCCAGACTGGCCAGAATGTCGTTCACCAGGGCGTTGCGCTGGGCGTCGCTGGGCGCGCGCATGTCGAGCGTGAACTGGCAGCGCCCGGGCACCACATTGGTGGACCCGTTGGGCACCAGCAGCTGGCCCACCGTGGCGACCGAATCGGCGTCCTGTGTGGCACGTTGCTCCACGGCCAGGATCAGTTCCGCCACCGCCGCTGCCGCGTCCTGGCGCCGCCGCATCGGTGTCGTGCCGGCGTGGCAGGCGGTGCCCATCACTTCGCCAGTGCAGCGCACGCTGCCGTTGATGGAAGTCACCACCGCCAAGGGCAGATTCAGTTCGTTGAGCACGGGGCCCTGCTCGATGTGAACCTCGACAAAGCCCAGGTAGTCACCCGGATCGCGTCGCAGCGCGGCAATATCGGCCGGGTTCAGGCCGGCGTGTGTCATCGCTTCGCGCAGGGTGATGCCATCGGCGTCAGGCAATTCCAGCCAGGCCTGATCGAACTTTCCGACCAGCGCACTGGAGCCCAGGAAGCTGGTCTCGAAGCGCTGCCCTTCTTCCTCGGCAAAAGCCACCACTTCGATATGAAAAGGCAGGCGCCGGTGCTCCCCTGCCAGCGTTCTGACGCAGGCCATGGGCACCAGAATGCCAAGCCGGCCATCGTATTTGCCGGCGTTGCGCACGGTATCAAAGTGCGACCCGGCGAGCAGGGTTTTGGCCAGCGGCTGGTCCGACAGATAACGCCCGACCACGTTGCCGACAGCGTCGACACTGACCTCGTCAAAGCCGCAATCCAACATCAGCGCCCTGAGGTGCGCGGCGCAGGCGCGGTGTGCCTCGGTCAGATAGGTGACAGTGAGTTGTCCGTTCTCGGCGTAACCGGGGTCGCTGTACTCTGCCAGTGCTTCGGCCCAGTCCCAGACCTGGTGGCCCAGCACCGGTTCGATGCCAAACTTGTCGTTCAGGCGCAGTTCCGCAATGCGGTGAATGTTGCGCAGGCACTCCTGGATTTCGAAGCTGCGCTGTCCGTGCAGGCGGCGCTCAAACGTTTCGATGATTTCGCGCCTGGTCAGGCCGCTGCCGCGCGGACCGCGTACCGCCAGAATGAAGGGGAAATCGAACCTGGCCTTGTAGGCGGCGTTGAGTTCCTGAATCCTGGCGAACTCCTGCGCGCTGCAGTGCGTGAGACCCGCCGCACTCTGTTCGTTGCTGGATTCTGCCGTCAGCGTCTGGCTGACCATGGCTTTGCCGGCCAGTTCCGGGTGCGCGCGAATCAGCGTCAGTTGCGCCTCCAGATCGGCCGCGTCCAGCACCTGAACCAGTGCGTGCTTGAGCTGTGCCAGCGAAGCAAAAGGCCGCTGTGCCAGCGCTGCCTGCGCAATCCAGGGCGAGTGCTCGTACAGGCCGTCCAGCATCTGCACCGCATCGGCCTCGCTCACGCTATTGAGTTGTTGTATTGTCATTGCGGGCCTGACCCGCAATCCAGTGGTGGCGTAGCACTGGATCCCGGATCGGGTCCGGGATGACAGATGCCAGAGCCGGCCAGGGCCGCTGGCAGGTAGGGGTGCGCCTGCTTCCAGTGCCGGGCAATGTCGATGCGCCGGCAGATCCAGACCTGCGAGTGGCTTTGCACATAGTCCAGAAACTTCTGCAGGGACTTCATGCGGCCGGGCCGTCCGAGCAAACGGCAGTGCATGCCGATGCTGAGCATCTTCGGTGTGTTGAGTCCAGCCGGGTCACCTTCGGCGTACAGCACATCAAAGCTGTCTTTCAGGTAAGTAAAGAAATCATCGCCCTGAGCAAAGCCCTGGCTTGATGCAAAACGCATGTCGTTGGTGTCTAGCGTGTAGGGCACGATCAATTGCGACGCCACCGAGCCGTCGCTCTTTTGCACCCGCATCCAGAACGGCAGGTCGTCGCCGTAGTAATCGCTGTCGTAGTCAAAGCCGCCGAAGTCGGCCACCAGGCGGTGCGTCTGCGGGCTGTCGCGCCCGGTGTACCAGCCCAAGGGCCGCTCGCCGGTCAGGTCGGTCAGGATCTGCATCCCGGTGCGCATGTGTTCGCGCTCTGTTGCTTCGTCCAGATTCTGGTAGTTGATCCAGCGCCAACCATGGCAGGCGATCTCATGCCCGAGTTCCTTGAAAGCCGCGCACAGTTCGGGGTGCCGCTGCAGCGCCATGCTGACGCCAAACACCGTGAGCGGCAGTTGGCGGCGCTCAAACTCGCGCAGGATGCGCCAGACGCCGGCGCGCGAACCGTACTCGTAGAGGCTCTCCATGCTGAGGTGGCGCGCCGCAAAAGCCGCCGGGCTGGCCATTTCGGAGAGAAATTGCTCGGACGCAGCGTCGCCGTGCAGCACCGAGTTCTCTGCGCCCTCTTCGTAGTTCAGCACAAACTGCAGCGCAATGCGGGCTTGCGCTGGCCACGCTGCATGCGGTGGCTTGGCTCCGTAGCCGACCAGGTCGCGCGGGTAGGGCAGTGTGCTGTTGTAGTGCTTCATGGATTCAGACGAGAAGGCATGGCGGCATGATAATGGCAATTTTTGCAAGACAGGGGAACGCGCCATGGGCTTGAGCACACATGTACTGGACACCATGCACGGCGCACCGGCGGCCGGCATGCAGGTGGCGCTGTACAACACGCTGACGCAGCCACCGACCCTGTTGAAGCAGTTCGTGCTGAACCAGGACGGCCGCCCCGGCGATGGATTGCTGCTTGACAACGCCAGCCTCAGGGTTGGCAGCTACCGTCTTGTCTTCGATGTGGCAGGCTACTTTCGCGCGCGCGCCGTGGTTTTGCCCGAGCCCAATTTTCTGGACCAGGTGAACCTTGATTTCGGCGTCGCCGATGCCTCGCAGCATTACCACGTGCCGCTGCTGGTGAGCCCCTGGAGCTATTCGACGTACCGTGGTTCCTGATGCGTCTTGACAAGTTCCTGCTGCGTCTGGACCGTGAGCCAGCCTGCCTCGTGAGCGTGCACGGCGCACGCGGCTCGGTGCCGCGCGAGAAGGGTGCCTGGATGGCGGTCTTTGCCGAGGCTGCGATCGGCACCATTGGTGGTGGGCATCTGGAGTTTGCTGCCATGGCGCAGGCCCGCGAGCGACTGGCCGGGGGCGCGGGCGAGGCGCTGGTTCGCTACCCGCTTGGCCCCAGTCTGGGGCAGTGCTGCGGTGGTGAACTGCAGCTGCGCTTTGAATTGGTGACGGCGTCCGATATCAGCGCACTGAGGCAGCGACTGGCAGTTGATCATCCGGCGTTGGCGCTCTTTGGCGGTGGCCATGTCGGTCAGGCGCTGGTGCAGGTGCTCTCGCGACTGCCGCTGAAGCTGAGCTGGATTGACAGCCGTGACGAGATCTTTCCAGCCGAGTTGCCTCTGGGCGTCGTCTGCCTGCATTCCGATCCGGTGCAGGCTGAAGTGGCAGCACTGGCGCCGGGCTCGCGCGTTTTGATCATGAGCTTCAGCCATGCTGAGGATCTGGAAGTGGTCGCGGCCTGTTTGATGCGCCAGCGTTTGCAGGCCGACCTGCCTTACGTCGGTCTGATTGGCAGCAAGACCAAGTGGGCGACCTTTGGCCACCGACTCGCGGCGCGTGGCTTTTCGGCGCAGGAGATCGCCCACGTTACCTGTCCGATCGGCGTCCCCGGGATTGACGGCAAGGAACCCGAGGTGATCGCCGTCGCGGTGGCGGCACAGATATTGCAGAGCCTGTCAGGCCGCTGAACTGCGGACATCAATAGAGCAAGGACTTATGGAAAGCTATTACCTCGACTGGGCCAATCTGCTGTTGCGCTGGGTTCATGTCATTACCGCCATTGCCTGGATTGGCTCGTCCTTTTACTTTGTCTTTCTGGACAGCAGTCTGACGCCGGCGCAGGACGAAGACCTGCAAAAGCAGGGTGTGACCGGCGAGCTCTGGGCTGTGCATGGCGGGGGCTTCTATCACCCGGTCAAGTTCAATGTGTCGCCACCGGAACTGCCGAACCAGCTGCACTGGTTTTACTGGGAGGGCTACAGCACCTGGCTCAGCGGATTTTCGCTGTTCACGGTAAGTTACCTCTGGAGCGCCAGCACCTACCTGATTGACAAGTCGCTGATGGACTGGGCGCCTGCCACGGCGATTGCCGTGGCGCTGTCGTTTCTGGTGCTGTTCTGGCTTTTGTATGACCTGATCTGTCGCGTCTTCGGTCAGCGCAAACATGGCGAGCCCATTGTCGGGGTTCTGGTGTTTGCGCTGGTGTGCGTGGCCTCCTGGGCTGCCTGCCACTGGTTTGCCGGGCGCGCGGCCTTTTTGCTGGTGGGGGCCATGCTCGCTACCAGCATGAGCGCCAACGTGCTGTTCTGGATCATTCCGGGGCAGAAGAAGGTGGTGGCCCAGATCAAGGCCGGTGAGCCGGTGGACGCGATTCACGGCAAGCGCGGCAAGCAGCGCAGCGTGCACAACACCTATTTCACCTTGCCGGTGCTGTTTGCCATGCTCAGCGGTCACTACAGCTTTACCTACAGCCATCCGCAAAACTGGCTGGTGCTGGTAATGATGATGTTTGCCGGTGCCGCCATCCGCCAGTTCTTTGTCATGCGCCACGGCTACAAGCTGGGGCGCAGCGGCAATCCACTGCCTTACGCTTTGGCAGGTGTGGCAGCGATTCTGGCATTGATCGTCTGGTTGCGACCCGACGCGGCGCTGGTCTCCGCGGGCAGCAACGCCAGCGCGCGCCCTTTGCGTTACGCGGATTTGCAGCCGGTGCTGGCCCAGCGCTGCTATCTGTGTCACGGCGAGAAAGTGCAGATGAAGAACGTGCGCCTGGACTCGCCGCAATACGTCAAGGCCTACGCGCAGTACGTGTACCAGCAGGCGGTGGT
>QYPX01000247.1 GCA_007280205.1 Comamonadaceae bacterium | reverse complement strand
GCGGCGCACCCATGCGCTTGAGCACGGGCAGAATAGCTGTCAACTCTTCTGACTCCCCGCTGTTCGAGATCGCGAGTACAAGATCGACGGGCTTGATCATGCCCAGGTCGCCGTGGCTGGCTTCAGCCGGATGGACGAACAAGGCTGGCGTTCCGGTGGAAGCGAGTGTGGCGGCAATCTTGCGTCCGATATGACCGCTCTTACCCATGCCCATGACAACCACCCGACCGCTGACGCGCAACATCATCTCGACGGCGTGCGCAAACGGATATCCAAGATGCTGCTTCAGGCCAAGCACGGCGGCAGCCTCAATATCAAGCGTCTCGCGCGCCAATCGAATGGCCTGCTCGGCCTGACTGGTCTGGGCCGTGGTGTGTTGGCTTGTCATCCGTTCATTTTATAGATCGCGGCGCAACTTGCTAGTATCAGGTCCATGAGCCCGCTTCAACTCACACTCCTGTACCTGCTGGCGGCGGTGCTGGGGGTGGTCGTGTGCCGGTCTTTCAAGCTGCCCCCGATGCTGGGCTACCTGGCCGTCGGCGTGGTGATCGGACCCAACGCACTGGCCGTCGCAAAGAACGCCGATGGCGTGCGCAATCTGGGTGAGTTCGGTGTTGTCTTTCTGATGTTTGTCATTGGGCTGGAGTTCAATCTGGCCAAGCTGCGCGCCATGCGCAACCATGTGTTTGGACTCGGCTTCTTCCAGGTGCTGCTGACCATGCTTGGCGCCACGGCCGCAGCCATGGCGCTGGCCTTTCTGGCACCGAAGCTGTGGGGCATGAGTTGGCAAACCGCATTGGCCTTGTCCAGCGCGCTGGCGATGAGCAGCACAGCCATTGTGGTGAAGCTGATGACCGAGCGACTGGAAATGGAGTCTGAACACGGCAAGCGTGTCATGGGCGTACTGTTGTTCCAGGATCTGGCCGTGGTTCCCTTGCTGGTTTTGATCCCGGCTCTCGGGGCCACGGGTGAAACACTTTTCGACACGCTTTGGGTGGCCGCGCTGAAGGCTGCGCTCCTGATCACCCTGCTGCTGGTTGGTGGCCCGCATGTGATCCGATGGTGGCTGACGCTGGTGGCACGACGCAAGAGCGAGGAACTGTTCGTGCTCAATTTGCTCTTGATTACCTTGGGCCTGGCCTGGTTGACGGAGTTGGCCGGCTTGAGCCTGGCGCTGGGCGCTTTTATTGCCGGCATGCTGATCTCCGAGACCCAGTTCAAACAACAGGTGGAAACCGATATCCGGCCATTTCATGACGTCTTGTTGGGGCTGTTCTTCATCAGCATCGGGATGATGCTTGACTGGCGACTCGTTCTGGAGCGCTGGCCGCTGGTGCTGTTGCTGGTCACATTGCCCGTGCTGTTCAAGGCTGTTGTGGTTACCGGGCTGGCGCGCGCACTGGGTGCGACCGCCGGCGTATCGCTGCGCACCGGGCTGTACCTGGCGCAGGCTGGAGAGTTCGGTTTTGTCCTGCTGACACTGGCGCAAAGCAATGCACTGGTGCCGCCAGCACTGCTGAATCCGATCCTGGCGAGCATGGTGCTGTCAATGCTGGCAACGCCCTTCATCATCCTGTACAGCAACCCACTGGTGATGAAGCTGGTCAGCAGCGAGTGGCTGCAGCAGTCACTGCAAATGACCACCATTGCCCGCAAGTCCATCAATGTCAACAAGCACGTGATCATCTGCGGCTTTGGTCGTTGCGGGCAAAACCTGGCGCGCATGCTTGAGCTTGAGGGCATTCCCTATATGGCGCTGGATCTGGATCCGGACCGCGTGCGTCAGGCAGCGGCGGCGGGTGATTCTGTTGTATTTGGTGATGCCGCACGTCTGCAAGCCCTGATGGCAGCCGGCCTGGCGCGCGCCAGTGCCGTTGTCATTACTTACCTGGAAGTTCCGGCCGCCATGAAGGTACTGGCGCATGTGCGCGCCCACGCGCCGAAAGTACCCGTCATCGTTCGCACGCAGGATGACCATGACCTTGAAGCGCTGCAGCAGGCGGGTGCCACCGAAGTGGTGCCTGAAGCTATTGAGGGTTCTCTGATGCTGGCCAGTCATGCGCTAGCCCTGGTGGGTGTGCCGATGCGGCGCGTGCTGCGCATCGTTCAAGGCCAACGTGCTGCCCGTTACAACCTGCTGCGCGGCTTTTTCCATGGTGCCGATGACAACTCGGCCGATGAACTGCATCAGGAGCGCCTGACATCCTTGACGCTGCCGCCAGGCGCTGCCTGTATCGGCAAGCAGCTGAGCCATTTGACAGAGCTACCGATGGAGGTCCACATCGTCAGTCTGCGCCGCAGCGGCGGCAAAGTGATATCGGTCATGCAGGATCCTGCGATTGAAGATGGTGATACCCTGGTTTTGTCAGGCAAGACCGAATCGCTGCTGCTGGCGGAGCAAAGACTGTTGCTGGGCTGAACCGACGTCACTCAGCGACAAGGACCCAAGGCACAATACAGACTCCACCCTTCATCGATGCGCCATGCAAAACCTCAGCGTCAATCAATACCTCAGAGACCACATTCGTACGGTGCCGGATTGGCCCGCGCCGGGTGTTCAGTTTCGCGACATCACGCCCCTGTTGCAGGAGGCCAAGGTATTTCGCGTGTTGATTGATGCCTTTGTGCATCGCTACATGGGGCCGGACATGCGACCTGACGTGGTGGCGGGGCTGGACGCGCGCGGTTTCATTCTGGGCGCGGTGGTGGCTTACGAGTTGAACGTTGGCTTCGTTCCGATCCGCAAGAAGGGAAAGCTGCCCTTCACCACTGTGGAAGAAACGTACGAGCTGGAGTACGGCAGCGCAACCGTTGAACTGCATACAGACGCCGTCAAGCAGGGTGACCGGGTGCTGTTGATTGACGACCTGATCGCCACCGGTGGCACCATGATGGCGGGTAAAAAATTGCTCGAAAAACTCGGCGCCCTGGTCATGGAAGGTGCGGCCATTGTCGATCTGCCCGAGCTTGGTGGCTCCGACAAGCTACGTGCTTCCGGTTTGCCGCTATTTACCCTGGTCGATTTTTCCGGGCACTGAGCCCCGGTCTATTTTCCAATACAGAAATTGGAGAAGATCGTACCCAGGAGATCGTCGGAAGTAAATTCACCGGTAATTTCACTCAGGGCGTTTTGCGCCAGTCGAAGTTCTTCTGCCAGCAGATCGAGCGAACCCGCGTGATCCAGCAGATGCGTGTGCGCATGCATCAAGTGATCCTGTACGCGCTGCAATGCCTGCAGGTGCCGCTGGCGCGAAATGTAGACGCCCTCAGGTGCAGATTGCCAGCCGGCCAGGGCCAGCAACTCGCAGCGCAAGGCATCGAGCCCGAGGCCCGTTTTCGCGGACAAACTCAGCCCCGGCTGGTGACCCGGTTTGTTGACCGCATCGACCTTGTTCCAGATATCAATGACAGGTGTTCTGCCTGGAAGTTTTTCTGCCAGCAAGCCCGCAATGGCAGCATCGTCGGCGCAGTAAGCCGCATCGTCAGAGCGCGTCAGGTCATGCAGGAATAGAACCACATCGGCGGTCTGAATGGCGTCCCAGGCATGTGTGATACCTACTTTCTCGACTTCATCGTTGCTCTGGCGCAGACCGGCTGTGTCAATCACGTGGACCGGCACGCCCTCTATCTGAATCGTTTGCTGTACTTTGTCGCGCGTGGTTCCGGCCACCGGGGTAACGATGGCCAATTCCGCGCCGGCCAGCGCGTTGAGCAAGGACGACTTTCCTGCATTGGGCTGCCCCGCGATCACCACGCGGACGCCTTCACGCAAGAGCGCCCCCTGGCGCGCGCTTTGCAGAATGGTTTTCACCGTTTCCTGCAAACCCGTCAATTGGCCGAGGGCGTCGGCCTTTCGCAGGAAATCAATTTCCTCTTCCGGAAAATCCAGCGTTGCCTCGACCAGCATGCGCAACTGGATCAAGCGATCCCGCAGCGTATTGATCTCTCTGGAAAATGCGCCTGACAGGGAGCGACTGGCACCGCGAGCCGCGGCCTCGGTGCTGGCGTCAATCAGATCCGCAATCGCCTCGGCTTGGGCCAGATCGATCTTGCCATTGAGGAAGGCGCGCTCGGAAAATTCGCCCGGCTGCGCCACCCGCAAACCGACCAGCTGCGGCTGCTTGCCGCTGTCAGCGATCTGAGCGCCGGCTTCAATCACGCGGGCCAACAAAAGCTGCAAGACCACCGGTCCGCCATGCGCCTGCAACTCCAGCACATCCTCGCCCGTGAAGGAATGAGGCGCTGGAAAGTAAATCGCCAGGCCGAAATCTATGGCCTGACCCGAACCATCAAGAAACGCGCCGTAGCTGGCCTGGCGTGGCTGCAGTCGCCGGCCGCAGATCGCCAGCACCAGGGGCTCAAGCTGCTTGCCGCTGACCCGAACAATGCCAACCGCGCCGCGACCGGCTGCGGTGGCGATAGCCGCAATCGGATCCTGATGACGCGCCAGCACGCTTGGGCTCAGAACTTTGGCAGGTTGAATTGCGGTGGCACACCCATGCGGGTATTGATAACCCACTGCTGCGCGATCGACAACACGTTGTTGGTGATCCAGTACAGCACCAAGCCAGCCGGGAAGAAGAAGAACATGACGCTGAAAGCAAGCGGCATGAACCACATCATCTTGGCCTGCATCGGGTCCGGTGGCGCCGGATTGAGCGCGGTTTGTAGCACCGTGGTCAGCGTCATGACGATGGGAAGAATGTAATAAGGGTCTGGCGACGACAGATCGTGAATCCACATCACCCAGGGCGCATTGCGCATCTCGACGCTGGACAGGAGCACCCAATACAGGGCGATAAAGACCGGGATCTGGATCATGATGGGGAAGCATCCTCCCATCGGATTGACCTTCTCTTCGCGATAAATTCGCATCATTTCCTGCTGCATCTGTTGCGGGTTGTCCTTCAGACGCTCGCGCATTTCGGTCACTTTCGGATTGACGGCCTTCATCTTCGCCATACTGGCGTACGCTTTGGCATTGAGCCAGTAAAACGCGGCCTTCAGCAACAGGACCAGCGCCATGATCGACCAACCCCAGTTGCCGATAAAACTTTGTAACTTGTCGAGCAACCAGTAGAGTGGTTTGGCCAGAATCGTGAGCCAGCCGTAATCCTTTACCAGTTCAAGGCCGGGGGCAAGCGACTCCAGCACTTTTTCTTCCTGCGGACCAGCGAAGAACTTGGCTTCCAGGGTTTTGCTGCTCCCCGGTGCAATATCGTTCAGGGCCGTAATCATGCCCACTGCATACAGATTGGTGTCGACCTTTCGCATGAACAGGTCGCGTTTGATGCCGTCGCCCAGCAACCAGGCGCTGGCGAAATAGTGCTGCACCATCGCCACATAGCCGTTTTCCGCCGTCTTTTCGATGTCAACCTTGTTCTTTTCAATATCAGAAAACTCTACCTTCTCGTATTTTTTGGCTTCGGTATAGACCGCTGGACCAGTGAATGTGGAATAGAAAGAGGATTCGCCAACAGGCTTGTTGCCGTCCCGGACCAACTGCAGGTAGAGCTGTGGTGACACGGCACCAGTGCCGACGTTGATCACCTCGTGCTTGACCGCAACCGCGTAGGTGCCACGGGTCAGCGTGAAGGTTTTTTGCAACTTCACAGCGCCGACCTCGGGAGACTCAAACCGAAGCACCACCTCTTTGGCATCACCCTTGAGACTGCGTTCACCTGGCACGACGTTCATGATCGTCTTGTGGGTTGGGAACGCTCCGCCCGCCGCTCCAGCAATCAAGCCCGATTGCGCAACATAGGTGCGTTCCTTGTTTTCATCGAGCAAGACGGTTTTCTTTGTCTTGTCGGTCATATCGGCGTGTTGAAGAAACTCGGTTTGCACCAGCGAGCCGCCTTCGGTGTCAAAGGTCAGCTTCAACACGTCCGTCGTCACAACCACGCGTTCCCGGGGTCTGGCCGCGTTCGCCGCCGGCGCAGCCTGAACAGCGGCTCCGGGCACCAGCGCAGCGGGCGCCGCCGTGCTGCCCACGGTCACAGCAGTAGGAACACCGGAGGCCGGTGCTAACGGGGCGGTCGTCGCCGCAGTCTTGCTGGTCCCCGGGAAAAAGGTCGCTTTGTGACCGTTGTAAACCTGCCATTGATCCCACAGCAAGACCATGGAAAAACCAAAAATCACCCACAAAATGGTGCGGCGAATATCGTTCATGAAGACTTCTTTTGAGTGGGGGAGGAAAACAGCTGTGTAAAGAGCCGGGGGGTTTCGGTCGGAACAGGATCAGGCCCGCCCAGACACCAAGGGTGGCACCGGCCAAGTCGTGCCACGGTCAGGTAGGTGCCGACAGTTGCACCGTGTAACTGCAAGGCCTGCAGAGAATACAGGGAGCAAGTCGGCTCGAACCGACAGGATGAACCCAGCCAGGGACTAAGCAACAGGCGGTAGGTCTTGACCAGCCCCAACAACAGCGCCCTGATCATGCGCGTGCATCCTGAACGCCGCCGGGCCTACGCACGGCAGCGTTGGTGAAAAGTTGCTGCAACTCGCAGCGCACAGCAGTCTTGAGCATATCGGAAGTGGCACTTGGAAATTGTCTCTTGTCAAAACTCGTCCGCAGACGCACTACATGGGCCGCCACGCAAAGGCTAGCCTCAAATTCCTCGGCGACACTGTAAATCTGTCGCTTGATCGTGTTTCGTGTCACTGCCCGTTTGGCCCAGCGCTTAGGCACCATGGCTCCCATGGCAACGTCAACCGACCGGGCTTGTGCTGGGTAGACCGGCCTGGTGGCTCCATCGGCACCGGATTCGGTGCCGCCCACAATCAAGCCTGCTCTGTGCAGCGCAAAATGGACGGTGCGGGCCACGGTACCACCAGCCAAGACAGCCTGAAACTGGCTCCGCGTTTTCAGTCGCAGCACTTTGAAAGTGGCGCCACAAGAGCTATTCAGCTGCGCGCTACGCCGACCGCTGAAATCAGACAGCCAGACGTTTGCGACCCTTGGCGCGGCGGGCGTTGATCACGGCCCGGCCGCCACGAGTCTTCATGCGTACCAGGAAGCCGTGAGTACGGGCACGGCGAATCTTGGAAGGTTGGTAAGTGCGTTTCATATGGAAAATCCTAAAGTGATCAACGATCAGCCCGCCACCAATCTTGCAGCAAGTCACCGTCTTGTCGTGCCCAACGAAGGCAGGGTAACCCTAGATTATCGCAAACTTTCCCAACTCCGGCAATACCTTACATTGCATACAGCCTGTACCACTGGAACTTTGCGCCGTTTTCCCAAGCTTGTGGATAAAACTTTAATAATCTACAATTCCCGAAGCCACAAATGAAAACTATCCACAGAGCTTGGTGCAACGAATGACAGAGGGACAATACGCCGGCGAGTCTGGCTTCCAAGGGCACGGCGCCGGCCAGAATCTCTGGCAAAGTTGCGTCGACCAGCTGGCCCAGGAGCTCCCTGAGCAGCAGTTCAACACCTGGATAAAACCACTCTCAGCTGAAGTCGCAAATGACCTGACCAAGGTTACGATTTTTGTTGCCAACCGGTTCAAGCTGGATTGGATCAGGGCCCAGTACAGTGGCCGGATTTCCAGTTTGTTGAGCAGGTTTTCAGGCCAGTCCATTCAAATGGAGTTAGCGCTTGCTCCCAGGGAAAACATTGCCAGGAATAATTCTATTCAGCGATCGGTAGAGCCTATCGCGATGGAAGAAGCCAACGAAATGGGCGAGGAGCGAAGCGCAGGCAGCCTCAAGAATCGACTCAACACATCACTGACCTTCGACACTTTGGTTGAGGGGGCGGCGAACCGAATGGCAAGAGCCGCGGCGATGCATGTCGCAGGCATGCCGGGCCATCTGTACAACCCACTTTTTATCTATGGCGGTGTGGGTCTGGGCAAGACCCACTTGATGCACGCGGTAGGCAACCGATTGCTGAACGACAAACCCGCAGCCAAAGTTCTCTACATCCACGCAGAGCAGTTTGTCTCCGATGTGGTCAAGGCCTATCAGCGCAAGACTTTTGACGAATTCAAGGAGCGCTACCACTCACTCGATCTGCTGCTGATCGATGACGTTCAGTTCTTCGCCAACAAGGAACGCACGCAGGAAGAGTTTTTCAATGCGTTCGAAGCGTTGCTGGCAAAGAAGTCGCACATTGTCATGACCAGCGACACCTACCCCAAAGGTCTGGCAGATATTCACGAGCGCCTGGTGTCGCGCTTTGACTCCGGTCTGACGGTAGCCATTGAGCCGCCCGAATTGGAGATGCGGGTGGCGATCCTGATCAACAAGGCGCGGGTCGAAGGCATCGAAATGCCCGAAGAGGTCGCCTTTTTTGTGGCCAAGAACGTCCGATCCAATGTGCGTGAGCTGGAAGGCGCCTTGCGAAAGATTTTGGCGTATTCCCGCTTCAACCAGAAAGAAATCTCCATTCTGTTGGCGCGCGAAGCTCTGCGCGACCTGTTGTCAATTCAGAACCGCCAGATCTCGGTGGAAAACATCCAGAAAACGGTCGCCGATTACTACAAGATAAAGATCGCCGACATGTATTCCAAGAAACGTCCGGCAAGCATCGCGCGACCTCGGCAAATAGCGATGTACCTGGCCAAGGAGTTGACACAGAAGAGTCTGCCTGAGATTGGCGAGCTCTTTGGTGGGCGCGACCACACGACCGTTTTGCACGCCGTGCGAAAAATTGGTGGCGAGCGACAACAGATGACCGAGCTGAACCAGCAACTTCATGTACTGGAACAGACGCTCAAGGGTTAAGTGAAAGAATAAAAATGGGAAAATGGCGGTATTTGGCAAATACACGCCTTTTATTGTTCACCAATTTGAATTACCGCTACCAATAATAGAGGTTGACATGATCGTTCTGAAAGCCACTCAAGACAAAGTCCTGGCAGTACTGCAATCCGTCGCAGGTATTGTTGAACGCAGGCACACTTTGCCGATACTGGCCAACGTGCTGATTCGAAAATCGGGCTCTGCCCTGCAACTTACGACCAGCGATCTGGAGATTCAAATCCGCACCAGTGCCGAACTTGACGGCGATGCCGGTGACTTCGCAACCACAGTGGGCGCACGCAAGCTGATCGACATTCTTCGCACCATGCCTGCGGATCAAACGGTGTCGCTGGAATCAAGCGCGGCCAAGCTCATCCTGCGTGGTGGCAAGAGCAAGTTCACATTGCAGACCATGGCGGCGGAAGATTTCCCTCTGGTACAGGAAGCTGCCAGCTTTGGCCCGGTCTTCAGCGTACCGCAAAAGACCTTGAAAGATCTGCTGACGCAGGTTTCGTTCGCCATGGCCGTGCACGACATACGCTATTACCTCAACGGCATCCTGTTTGTCGCCGAAGGCAAGCAGCTAAGCCTGGTTGCCACGGATGGCCACCGGCTGGCCTACGCCTCTGCCACGCTGGACGTTGATGTTCCCAAGCAGGAGGTGATCTTGCCGCGCAAGACCGTCATTGAATTGCAGCGCCTGCTCTCCAACGCACAGGGTGCCATTGAAATGCAGTTTGCCAACAATCAGGCCAAATTCAGCTTTGACGGCATGGAGTTTGTCAGCAAGCTGGTCGAAGGAAAGTTCCCTGACTACAACCGCGTCATTCCGAAGAACCACAAGAACAGCATCACACTGGGCAGGCTGCCACTGCTCGCAACCTTGCAGCGTACCGCCATCCTGACCAGTGAGAAATTCAAGGGCGTGCGTCTGAACATTGACCCCGGCAGTTTGAGAGTGGCTTCCAATAATGCAGAGCAGGAAGAGGCCGTCGATGAGTTGGACATCGATTACAACGGGGACAGCATCGAGATCGGCTTCAATGTCACCTACCTGATAGACGCGCTCGCCAATATGACACAGGAAATGGTCAAACTTGAACTGTCTGACAGCAACAGTTCGGCCCTTTTCACCATCCCGGACAACAACACCTTCAAATACGTTGTCATGCCAATGAGAATTTGAAGCAGGCATTGACCTCAACCGACCAAAGATTATTGATGACCGAAGAAAACAAGCCAGCACCGAGCCACGAGAATGGCCAAAGCACCGTTCATACAGGCGGGGGAAGCGCCGACAGTTCCAACTTTCAACCCACGATAGATGCCAACCAGGCTGGTGCGTCAGAGGCCTACGGCGAAGACTCTATCCAGATTCTGGAAGGCTTGGAGGCCGTTCGCAAACGCCCCGGCATGTACATTGGCGACACATCCGACGGCACGGGGCTGCATCACCTTGTTTTTGAAGTTGTTGACAACTCCATCGATGAGTCCCTGGCTGGCCACTGCGACGATATATTGGTGACTATCCACTCGGATAACTCGGTCAGCGTGGTCGACAATGGTCGCGGCATTCCCACTGGCGTCAAGATGGACGACAAGCACGAGCCCAAGCGCTCTGCTGCCGAAATCTCCCTGACCGAACTGCACGCGGGCGGCAAGTTCAACCAGAATAGCTACAAGGTCTCTGGCGGTTTGCACGGCGTCGGTGTGAGCTGCGTCAATGCCCTGTCAAAGATGCTGCGCCTGACCATCCGGCGCGATGGCAAGGTGCACGTGATGGAGTTCAGCAAGGGCTTTGTACAAAATCGCATCACCGAGACCGTGAACGGCGTCGAAATCTCGCCCATGAAAGTCATCGGCGAGACGGAGAAGCGCGGCACCGAGGTCCACTTCCTGCCCGACACCGACATCTTCCAGCAGAACAACGACTTCCATTACGAAATCCTGAGCAAGCGTCTGCGCGAACTGAGCTTCCTGAACAACGGCGTTCGCATCCGCTTGAAAGACGAGCGCACTGGCAAGGAAGACGACTTTTCCGGCGCCGGCGGCGTGCGCGGCTTTGTCAACTTCATCAACAAGGGCAAGACGGTCCTTAACCCGAATATCTTCCATGCCATGGGAGACCGCCAAAGCGACCAGAACACCAACATCGGTGTTGAGGTAGCAATGCAGTGGAACAGCGGCTACAACGAACAGGTGCTTTGCTTTACCAACAACATCCCGCAGCGTGATGGCGGCACCCACCTGACTGGCCTGCGCGCAGCCATGACCCGCGTCATCAACAAATACATTGACGACAACGAACTGGCCAAGAAGGCCAAGGTTGAGGTCTCCGGCGATGACATGCGCGAAGGCCTGACTTGTGTCTTGTCGGTCAAGGTGCCCGAACCCAAATTCAGCAGTCAGACTAAAGACAAGCTGGTGAGTTCGGAAGTGCGCGGCCCGGTGGAAGACATCGTTAGCAAGTTGCTGTACGACTACCTGCAGGAACGCCCGGTTGACGCAAAAATCATTGTTGGCAAAATCATTGAGGCGGCCCGGGCTCGCGAAGCGGCCCGCAAGGCGCGCGACATGACGCGCCGCAAGGGCGTACTCGACGGCATGGGCCTGCCCGGCAAGCTGGCCGATTGCCAGGAAAAAGACCCGGCACTGTGCGAGATCTACATCGTCGAGGGTGACTCTGCCGGCGGCTCGGCCAAGCAGGGTCGGGATCGCAAATTCCAGGCCATTCTGCCATTGCGCGGCAAGATCCTGAACGTGGAAAAAGCGCGCTACGAAAAGCTCCTGACCAGCAACGAAATCCTGACGCTCATTACCGCACTTGGCACCGGTATCGGAAAAGCTGGCGGCAGCACCGGCAACGACGACTTCAACGTTGCCAAGCTGCGCTACCACCGCATCATCATCATGACCGACGCCGACGTTGACGGCGCGCACATCCGCACGCTGCTGCTGACCTTCTTCTACCGCCAGATGCCAGAGCTGGTGGAGCGTGGCCACATCTACATCGCGCAACCGCCTCTGTACAAGGTCAAAGCCGGCAAGGAAGAGCTCTACCTGAAGGACGGCGCTGCGCTCGACAGTTTTCTGCTGCGCATTGCGCTGGTCAACGCATCGGTGCATACAGGCGGTGACAACGGTACCCTGCTCACCGGGGACACTCTGGCCGAACTGGCACGCAAGCACCAGGTGGCGCAAGGCGTGATTGCACGGCTGCGCAACTTCATGGACGCCGAGGCCCTGCGCTCGGTGGCTGACGGTGTGGCACTGAATCTGGACACGCTGGCCGACGCCAAGCTTTCCGCCGCTGCACTGCAAGCCAGACTTCCGGACGCAGAGGTGATCGGCGAGTTTGACGTGCGCACCGACAAGCCGATTCTGCGCATCAGCCGCCGCCACCATGGCAACATCAAGAGCAGCGTCCTGACGCAGGACTTTGTCCATGGCTCCGACTACGCCGCGTTGGCCGAATCAGCCAACACCTTCAAGGGGCTGCTCAGCGACGGCGCCAAGGTCATGCGCGGCGAAGGTGAGCGTCAGAAAGAAGAAAAGGTAAGCGACTTCCGCGAAGCGATGGCCTGGCTGATCGCGCAGGCGGAGCACGCCACCGCGCGCCAGCGCTACAAAGGTCTGGGCGAAATGAATCCGGCGCAGTTGTGGGAAACCACCATGGACCCGACCGTGCGCCGCTTGCTGCGCGTACAGATCGACGACACCATCGAGGCCGACCGTGTTTTCACCATGTTGATGGGCGACGAAGTCGAGCCGCGCCGCGATTTCATTGAAACCAATGCCTTGCGCGCTGGCAATATTGACGTCTAACTGTTGATGTAACTCGTCAACTCCGAGATCGTTTTTTCGTGTCCGGCAATGATGTCGTTCATGATGTCGCGTATCGAGATCATCCCCAGCACCGTCGATCCCTCCAGCACCGGCAGATGCCGGATGTTCTTCTGGCTCATCAGCGCCATGCAGGCCAGCGTGCCGGTGGCGGGTGTCACCGTGATGACCCCGCGCGTCATGATCTCTGCGACCTTGGTCTCTCTGGAGCTTTTGCCCTGCAAGGCAACCTTGCGCGTGTAATCACGTTCGGACACCACGCCGACCAGCTTTCCCTGATCCATGACGACCATGGCGCCAACCTCGTGTTCAGCCAGCAATTTCAGCGCTTCAAAAACGGTCGTGGACGGGTTGACCTGAAAAACCGTCGAATCACGTCCCTTTATTAGGTCTTGAACGGGTTTCATAGTGGCTCCAGTTTGTGGGTTGATATCGATCGTGCAGTGTAAACAAATTGTTCTGCATTGCAATAGGCGTCGCCCCGATCAAACCCAGGGTAACGGCTCCGGACTATAGTCGAGCCATCTTTCCATCAAGTTTGGAGCTTCCAATGAACGTTCTCATTCTCGGCCTGATCGTCTTTCTGGGCGTGCACTCCATCCGCATCGTGGCCGATGGGTGGCGCACACAAACCGTTGTGCGCTATGGCGAGTTGCCTTGGAAGGGCGTCTATTCTGTGGCATCGCTGCTTGGCTTGGGCTTGCTGATCTGGGGCTTTGGTCTGGCGCGGCAACAGCCGATGCAACTCTGGAGCCCCCCCGCAGGCATGCGCCATCTGGCCGCGCTGTTGACCCTGGGTTCTTTTGTCCTGCTGGCTGCCGCCTACATTCCAGGAAACGCCATCAAGGCACGCCTTCACCATCCGATGGTTCTGGCAGTCAAAGTGTGGGCGCTGGCACATTTGCTGGCCAATGGCAACCTGGCGCACGTGCTGCTGTTCGGCTCGTTTCTTTTGTGGTCAGTTTTTGACTTCACCGCGGCCCGCCGGCGCGATCGGTCTGGCAACATTCAATACCGGCGCGGCAACGCAGGCGCCACTGCCATCACAGTCATCGTCGGGCTGGGTGCATGGCTCGTCTTCACGCTGTGGCTGCATGGCATGCTGATCGGAGTTCGGCCGTTCGGTTAATGGCGCCTGAGTTTGAACCGTGAGCATCCGCAACCTCGACTCACTGTTTGATCCGCCCTCGATCGCGGTGATCGGTGCCTCGGCGCGCGTTGGCAGCATCGGTGCCTCGGTCTGGCACAACCTGAGTTCGGGCAGCTACCAGGGCGCCCTGTACGCTGTCAACCCAAAATATCGCGTGCTGGATGCTCGTCCGGTGCTGGCCCGTGCATCGGACCTGCCATCGGTACCCGCGCTAGCGGTCATTTGCACTCCGCCAGCGACCGTGCCGGCGCTGATCCAGGAGCTCGCCAGGTTGGGTACGCACGCCGCGGTGGTTATGACGGCGGGCATGGATCAGGCGCAGAAACACGCCATGTTGAAGGCGGCACAGGGCCGCCTGCTGCGAATACTGGGGCCCGATTGCATTGGCCTGCTGGCGCCACATCTGGGCCTGAATGCCAGTCTTGCTCCGTTCGATGTGCAGCCCGGAGAATTGGCTTTTGTCTCCCAGTCCAATGCGTTGGCCTCTGCCATGCTTGACTGGGCGCGAGGTCGGGGCATCGGGTTCTCCCATTTTGTGACCTTGGGCGAACACGCCGACGTCGATTTTGGCGACATGCTCGACTATCTGGCCAGCGATGCCAAGACCCGGGCCATATTGTTGTACGCCCAATCCTTCCAGTCAGGGCGAAAATTCATGTCGGCAGCGCGAGCAGCTGCGCGCAACAAGCCGGTGATCGTGGTGAAAGCAGGGCACTCGCCGTCATTCCATCAGGCTGCGGTGAGCGGGTCGGGTACGTGGGCTGGTTCCGATAGAGTGTTTGATGCCGCGATTGCGCGAGCCGGCATGCTGCGGGTCGACACCCTGCAAGAGCTTTTCCTGGCGGCACAGACGCTGTCGCGATTCCGGGGCAACCGCAGCGACCATCTCACGATTTTTGGCAATGGGGGCGGCGCTGGTGTCATTGCTGCGGACGCTGCCGCGTCTGCTGGTGTCGAGTTGGCAACGCTCAGCCCGGGAACCCAAGCCCAACTCGATGCACTGCTGCCATCCAACTGGTCGCATGGCAACCCAATTGACATCCTGGGCGACGCCCCGGTGACACGGTATGAGCAGACGCTGAAGATTCTCAATGCGGATCATGACGCCGGAGCATTGTTGTTTATCCACGCACCGTCAGCCCTGGTTTGCAGCGCCGACGTTGCCAAAGCCCTGGTACCGTTGGCACAAACGCACGAGTCCGTGCCACCGCGCTTGATGAGCTGCTGGTTGGGTGACGGGCTTGTAGCGCAGGCACGCGCGATTTTTCAGGATGCCGGGATTGCCAATTTTGATACGCCGGAGCACGCGGTGCGCGCCTTTTCCATGTTGACGCGATATCGGCGCAACCAGGCTGAGCTGACCGAAGCCCCTCCGGCATTGCTGCCGGATCGTCCTGCGGATGCGCAGACCCTGCGCGCCCTGGTGAAGGCCGTTCTGGCCAGCGGTCGGGAAACGCTGACCTCGATGGAAGTCAGGACGATGCTTGAGGCATGCCATATTCCGCTGGCGCTAGCGCAACAGGCCGCCGCTGGCGGAGCGCGGACTGGTCAGACTCAGGAGCTGATGCTCGGCAGCCGGATTGACCCGGTCTTCGGTCCGGTCATCGTGTTTGGTCAGGGCGGCTCTGCCATGGAGATTCTGGATGACAGGGCGGTCGCCTTGCCACCTTTGAACATTCCGTTGGCCAGGGCGCTGATCTCGCGTACCCGTGTCGCCCGTCTGTTGGAGGGTTGGGGCGATACACCCGGGGTCGATCAAACTGCGTTGCATGGCGTGCTGCTGGCGCTATCGCAACTGCTGGCCGAAGTACCTGAAATTGCCGAACTTGAGATCAACCCCCTCATCGCCAGCGCCGAAGGTGTTGTAGCGCAGGATGCCCGCATTCGCCTGCGCGCCAGCAAGCCTGCGGGGGCAGACAATTTCGCCATTCGGCCATACCCCTCGCTGCTGGAAGAAACGCTTCAGTGGCAGGGACAAAGTCTGACCCTGCGGCCGATTCGCCCGGAAGACGAAGCGATGCACATGGCGTTTCTGCAACAACTGGACCCAGAGGACGTTCGCATGCGCGTGTTCTACAGCAAACGAACGATGGCGCGCAGCGAACTGGCCCGACTGGTACAAATCGATTACGCGCGTGAGATGGCCTTTGTTGCGCTGGCCGGCGATACCAACGGTCCGGACCAGACGCTTGGCGTGGTGCGCGCCATCACAGATCCGGACAACATCGAGGCCGAGTTTGGCGTCATCATTGGCTCGGCGCTGAAAGGCAGGGGTTTGGGGTTGCTATTGATGAAAAAGATGATCGCCTATTTGCGCACCCAAGGCACATGCAGACTGGTGGCCACGGTCCTGGACTACAACACGCGCATGCTCAAACTGGCTGAAGAACTTGGCTTCGAAGTAGACGTTCGTGAGAAAACTGAGGGCGGCACAAAAAAAATTGTTCTGCCACTTACTTGATGCCGATAAACCACTGGATCAGATATTTGACGGCAAAGCCTGTCATGCCAAAAGCCAAACCCAGAAACAGGACAAAAGTCCCGAACTTTCCGGCCTTTGACTCCCACGCCAGATGGCCGATGATGAACAGCATGTAGAGCATAAAGCCGCCTACGCCGAAGGTCAGACCGAATGCGGCAATCTGTTCCTCCGAATATCCAAACATCAGGGCGACTCCCGCTCCGCCAAGCTTGAGACATCCACCAGATCGCGATAGGCGTGCCAACTGGCGTGTCCCAGTACGGGAATAACCGCTATCAGCCCCAACAGGAGCGATGCCATACCAAGAGCGGTCAAGCCCATGATCAGAAATGCCCAGACGGCCATTGCTACCGGATTGGACAGAACCACCTGCCAACTTGTAAGCACCGCTCGCATCAAAGTGACCCGGCGGTCAAGCAACAAAGGAATGGCAATCACGGTAGACGCAAAAATTGGCGCCGCCAGCACACCACCCAAGACCAGCCAAAGTTCAAACAGCAACCCGTCTTTAGCCAAGACGACATGTTGGACAAAATCTCCTGGATTCTGAACCGGCAACGGGGCCAACAGTGTGATAAGGGCTGCCGATGTAAAAACCCAACCGGTGGCAGCCAGAGCCAGCAGAGTGCCAAATTGGAAGAGGCACCAATAGTCGTTACCCCATTTGTTAAAGTGGCTGTCTTGCCAGTTCAGCCAGGTCTTCAGGACCACACGGAGGTCGGGCCTTTCTCCGCGCTCCCGTGCCCGACTCAATGCGTACAGACTCGTCGCCAGGACCGGTGCCACCAGCAGAAAACCGGAGAGCGCTCCTGCCAGCCACCAGAATTGCTGGTACGCCACTATCACGACGGCTGCACCTATAAAGAAGAGTGCTAAACCGTGTGCAACGCTGATCCACCCGCAAAATGCCATATCCTGCCACCCGAGCATCAGCCAGTGCAAGGGCCGAGTCAGGGACACACTACGGATACTTGAATCTTCGCTGACGGAGCTTGTGGCAGCGTTTGGGAGTGACGGTGTAGGCATGAGTGTTGCAAGTGTAGGGTCTGGGTGCGAGGAACGGATAATGCTCTCTTCTAATTCCTTAGGATATTGCCATGCCCCGCGCCATTCTTGACGAGTCAAACATCCACCCGACCATCCGCGACAAGATTGCCAATCACGAGCAGGCCATTGTGCGCGAAGTGCAGTCGGCGGTCGCGCAACACGCGGTAGTGGTGGTCGGGATGAGCATGAACCCCTTTCCAAAGAAGGCCCGCAAGGCGCTGGACGCTGCCGGAGTCGCGCACCAGTACCTGGAATACGGCAACTATTTCAACACCTGGCGTCAGCGTAACGCGCTCAAACTCTGGACCGGGTGGCCCACCATGCCCATGGTGTTTGTCAAGGGAACGCTGGTAGGCGGCGCCAATGACCTGGCCAGCCTCATCGACAGTGGCGAGCTGAAAAAGATGCTGGCCTGACCGCGAACGATGCGGCCCGCAGGAACGGGCCGGGGAAATCAGGGTTTCGCTTGCATCGGGCCTTTACCATCACGGGGGCCGCCCATGCGTCCAGCAGGGCCATGATGGCGCGCTGTGGCCGTATCAAACACCTTTTGCTGTTCCGGCGCCAACGCAGCGTAGAACACCTTGGTCGCTTCGCCTCGTTTGTCCATGGCCGCAGTCATGTCGGCTGCATGCTGGGTGTGCAGGGCCTTCATCCTGTCGATCCGCTCTGGCGTTGGCAGCTTGGCTATTTCGGCGAAATCCGGGCGGTTAGCCTTCAAATCGGCAGGCGGTTTCATAGCGACAGTGAAGGCACTCCAGGCGCCATCTTGTGAGGGCGTCAGTTTGAGGGCGGCTTTCAGTGCGGCATGACGCTTTTCCATTCGGGCCTGCATGCGTGCCGGATTCATCGGTCCCATGCCCGGGTGACCCATGCCTTCATGCATTGGGCCACCAGCTCCCATCATTCCAGCAGGCCCCGCACCGGGTGTTTGTGAAAAGGCAGCAAAGCCGGCAGTAGCCAGAACGCCGGCCAGCAGCAGGGGCTTGAAAACAGATTTCATTTGAGCTTCCTCATGTTTAAGTAACTCTGACACGCCAAACGCGGTATCAGCAGGATTGAAGTTTGCTCCGCCCCTGTATCTGCTGCATGATGCTTGATAGAAACTTTGTAAAGTTCAGAAAATCTCAATCACGCTCGTCGTTGCGGGGTTGGGGCCGCTTTAACTCTTGGTCTTTGTTGCGCAGGTATTCCAGCCAAAGATGGCGTAGGGCGGGCACCAACCGATGGCTCCCGTGGCCAGCGGCACGACGCCCAGCCAGCCCCAAACGCCAATAGTGCCGGTCACGGTCAAGCCAATCAGTACAAGGCCAACCACGATGCGCAGAATGCGGTCCATGCCGCCAACGTTCGATTTCATGTAGAACTCCTTCAAGTTATCAAAGAGCGCATTGGATGCGCTATCGGGCGCCAAGTCTGTGACAGAAGTCACGTAACGCCGGTTCATCCGTGATAATTATTTGCTCCCGCCCGAGGCTTACCCAGCCCTCGCGCTCGAACCGGCGCAACAGCCGCGTAATGATTTCCCGCACAGTGCCGAGGTCATCGGCCAGCGCCTGGTGCGTAACCGCGATTTGCCGCCCACGCCCCAGGAGCGCAGCCGCCAACCGTCGGTCAAGCCTGTAAAAAGCAACCGCGTCGATCAAACTGGTGAGGTCGGCCATACGCGCCGCAAACAGGCCCAGCACCTCGTTGCGAAAGACCGGGGTTTCCAGCCACCGCAGAAAAATGTCAGGGGGAATCAGCATCAGGGAACTGGCCTTGGTGGTCACGCCGCGGGCTGACAGGCGTTGATTTCGGAACAGGCAAGCCGACGATACCAGGCACAACTCCCCCGGCGCAACACGGTAAAGTTCCAGAGAGCGGCCATCAACCGAACTGCGCGAAACCTTGATCTCCCCATGCAGCACGAGCGGAAAGCCCTCACATGGCGCATTTTCGCTAAACAGCACCGCACCGACCGGTGCCTCAATGGGTGCCAGCGCCGGGCTCAGTTCGGCCAGCGACGGTCGCACGCCACTCAATGCAGGGTACAGGGTGAAAGGAAGTTGCGCAAAGTCCATCACGCCACCTGGCGGCAAGCGCCGGCCAAATCTTCCAGTATCGGGCAATAGGGTCGCTCGTCGCCACAGCAGTGTTCCAGCAGGACCAGCAGCGTGCGTTGCATAGCCTGCATGGCTTCGATGCGCTGTGTCAAATCATCGACGTGGCGTTGAGCAATGCGTTTGACGCTGGCGCTGGCGCGTTTGCGGTTGTTCCAAAGGTCAACCAGTTCGGCAATTTCAGCCATGGAAAATCCCAGTTCCCGAGCCCGCTTGATGAACTGCAGGGTGCGCACGTCTGCTTGGGCGTACTGGCGATAGCCGCTATCGGTACGCGCCACGGGTGGCAGCAATCCGAGCGCTTCATAGTGGCGGACCATTTTGGCCGAGACACCGGACAGGCGTGCCGCAGCACCAATAGCGACCGGCCAAAGTACGCTATCGAGCGCACTGAGCCGCCCGGGCGCTTCAGCGCTGTTGCTCATGCAGCAACCGCATAGCCTTCCTCGGCAATCGCCTGGGCCAGCATTTCACGCGGCTGATCAGACTGCACCTCCACCTTGTTGACCGATCGGTCAATCGTGACTTCGGCTTTCGGGTCGGTCTGCGTTATGGCACGCGTGACCGCTTTTTCGCAATGGCCACAGGTCATGCCCGTGACGGTAAAGATCTGTTTCATGAATAAACTCCATTCAGTGTCAAAGAGCATATCCTGAACCTTTCCATCATGGGAAGGTCAAGAAATAATATTTCTACTTGACCTTCCCTTGGTGGGAGGGTTTAGTCTTGGGCCCATGAATACTGCTTCAGCGACCACAACAGCCCCAACGTCAGTGGATATTGGAATCGGCGGCATGACCTGCGCCTCTTGTGTTGCACGCGTGGAAAGAGCGTTGAAGAAGGTGCCGGGCGTACAAGAGGCGACTGTCAACCTTGCCACTGAGTCAGCCCGTGTTTTGATTTCGCCTGGTGAAGAAGCGCAAGCCCGGCTGCGCCGTGCGGTGCGGGATGCAGGCTATGAACCCCGCGCCGCTGATGCAACGGTGTCGAGCGAACAGGCATCTCCTTGGGCGGGTTTTGCGCCCGTCGGTTTTGGTCTGCTCTTGTCCCTGCCACTGATGCTGCCTATGGTCGGTGAACTGTTTGGCCGGCACTGGATGCTGCCGGCATGGCTGCAATTTGCGTTGGCCACGCCGGTTCAGTTTGTCCTGGGCTGGCATTTTTACCGGGCTGGCTGGCATGCCCTCAAAGCCCTTTCCGGAAACATGGACTTGCTCGTTTCGATTGGAACCTCCGCCGGCTGGGCCCTGTCGATGTGGCTATGGTTGACGTCCGCCCCCGGGGCCGTGGTCCACCTGTACTTTGAAGGTTCCGCTTGGGTTGTCACGCTGGTGATGCTTGGCAAATGGCTTGAAGTGCGGGCCAAGCGCCAAACCACTTCCGCGATTCGAGCCCTGCACGCACTGCGACCGGACGTAGCTCACCTGATCGGACCCGACGGAGAGGTGGATGTCCCCGTGGGCGAACTGCTGGTGGGTGATCGATTGGTGATTAAGCCTGGTGAGCGGATCCCGGTGGATGGTGTATTGCTCGAAGGGCGCACGCAGGTAGATGAGTCGATGCTGACGGGTGAGCCGCTGCCAGTGGACAAATGTCCATCTGCCGATCTTGGCACTGCAGCGCAAGCGGCACTCACGGGCGGCTCCATCAATGGCGACGGCCGCGTGGTGATGCTGGTACGGGCGATTGGCAGCGAGACGGTGCTCGCTCGCATCATCCGCCTGGTAGAAGATGCTCAAGCAGCCAAGGCGCCGATTCAGCGCTTGGTGGACCAGGTCAGTGCGGTGTTTGTGCCTGCCGTATTAATAATAAGTCTAATCACTCTATTGGGTTGGTGGCTTTCAGGTCACTCTTTTGAGCAATCGCTACTGAACACGGTCGCCGTTCTGGTCATTGCCTGCCCCTGCGCTTTGGGGCTGGCTACACCCGTGGCCATCATGGCGGGCACGGGGGTGGCAGCGCAGCATGGCATTCTGATCAAGAACGCCCAGGCACTGGAATTGGCGCATCAAGTGGACATCGTTGCGTTTGACAAGACTGGCACCTTGACCCTGGGTCAACCAAGACTTGCTTCCCTGTTGTCGTTGCAAGGGATGACCGAGAACGAACTTTTGGGGATTGCAGCTGGTCTGCAAAGCGGTAGTGAACACCCCCTATCGCGCGCCGTCGTCAGGCTGGCACAGGAGCGTGGCCTGAATTTCCAATCTCCCGACAATGTGCGCTCTGTCCCCGGTCGTGGCAGTGAAGGTGAAATTGGGTCGCGTCACTTTCTGATCGGAAGTCTGCGCTGGATGAAGGAGTTGGACATCGACACCAGCGCGGTAGAAAGCAAAGCCTACCCACTCCAGGAGCAAGGCGCCACGGTATCGGTAATGGCCGAACGTACTTCACAGGGTTTGATTCTGTGCGCGCTATTGGCCTTTTTTGATGAACCAAAACCTGGCGCCAAAGAAGCGCTAGCGGCTCTGCGGGCGCAGGGCATCAAGACGGTGATGATTTCTGGTGACAACCGGGGTTCTGCTGAAACCATGGCTCGCCGACTTGGGTTGCGCCCCGAACAAGGTGAAGTCATGTCCGAAGTTCTCCCTGGTGAAAAAGCGAAAAGAGTCGCTGCGCTGAAGACCGGTGGACATGTCGTTGCGATGGTTGGTGACGGCGTCAATGATGCTCCTGCTCTGGCTACGGCGGATGTTGGTATGGCGATGGGCAACGGAACCGATGTTGCAATGCACGCAGCAGACATCACACTGATGCGCGGTGATCCTTTGCTGGTGGCGGCCGCACTGGACATCTCGAATCGCACCGTTGCAAAGATCCGCCAAAACCTGTTCTGGGCTTTTGCCTACAACGTAGCGGGCATCCCACTGGCTGCCTTTGGCTTCTTGAACCCAGTGGTTGCTGGTGCAGCAATGGCAATGAGTTCAATCAGCGTGATGAGCAACGCGCTTTTACTGAAACGCTGGACACCAAACAAAGCTGTACCTCTGAATAAGCTATTTAAAGATAGTAGTAGTAGATAAGGCAGTCACCTTTCTGTGGATAACCATTATTTTCTTATATCAATCAACAACTTAACAGACATCAATGAATGTTGGTGACCCTGCTTCTCGAGTGCTATGCCAATCTGGACAACTTTGAAATTGAGCAGATTTTGTGGATAACAGGCTGCTTGTTCAACATCTTTACACAGCCTTGTTGTTGACACCTCACTTGATCAAACCCTCGGCCTTCATGGCTTCGATCACATTCGGTCTGGAACTGACAAGGCTACGAAAAGCCAGTAGGTTTGGGTAAATAGATAAATCAATTCCAACGTATTGAGCCCAATTACTGACAGTAAAAAGATAGCCATCCGCAACCGTGAAGTTGTCGCCCATCAGATAGGATGTTTTTGCAAGTTCACCATCAACCCATTGCAAGCGAGAGGCCAAACGCGTCTTGGCCATATTCTTGGCCTCCTCTGGCATGCCAGGCGTGAATAAGGGAGAGAAGCCTTTGTGTAGTTCGGTTCCAATAAAGGTAAGCCATTCCTGCAGTTTGTAGCGTGCAAAAGTTCCGTTGGCTGGCGCCAAATGCTTGGATGGGACCTGATCAGCGATGTACTGAACGATCGCCGGGCCTTCACGTAACTGGCTGCCATCGTCGAGCACGAGAAGGGGTACATAGCCGAGCGGATTGATCGTGTAGTAATCGGTGCCGTCAGCGAGTTGGTGGGTTTTGGTGGGGGCGGCAACCGCTTCAAAGGCCAGACCTGACTCCTTGAGTGCAATGTGAACTGACAGTGAACAGGCACCGGGTGAGTAATAAAGTTTCATGAAAGGTCCTTCAGGCGGTTTTATGAAATTGGAGATGAATGGCGCAAGACAGGATGTTAGCGGTTCAGGCTTGATGACGCAGACGGAGCGCGAATCATGTCTACCGCCTTTTCGGCAATCATGATGGTGGGTGCGTTCGTATTGCCAGAAACCAACTGCGGCATGATGGATGCATCCACGACGCGCAGACTCTCCATGCCGTAGACCCTCAGGCTGGAGTCCACCACGGCCATGGGATCACTGGAAGGACCCATTTTGCAGGTGCTGCAAGGGTGGTATTCGGTGTCCGCATGATCGCGCAGAAATTGCTCGATCTGGGTTGGGTTGTTGCGCTCAAATGGATAAAGCATATTTCCGCGATACGGGGCAAAGGCATGCTCCTGCATGATGTCATAGCCCATTTGTGAGCCTTTGATCAGGCTGGCCATGTCACGTGGGTCAGTCAAGAACTGCGGATCTATCAAGGGTGCGTCTTTTGCGTTTGCGCTTTGCAGTCTGACGCTGCCCCGGCTCTTTGGGCGCATCAGCGTAACGTGCAGCGTATAGCCATGCCCGAGGTGGTTCTTGCGGGTGTGATCGTCAACGATGCCAGTACACAAGGCCAACTGGATGTCGGGCGCGTCTTCGGTTTTATCGGCAAGCATGAAAGCCTGTGATTCAGCAACGTTGCTCGTTACGATGCCGCTTCGCTTGTTGCGCCATTCAAAGATACTTCGGACAATTTGAACCAACCCGGAAAACGAGAACCCAAAAGTGGACTCTTTGCGCTGGGTTCGGTAGATTAGAACCGCGGTAACGTGGTCGTGCAGGTTCTGACCAACGCCTGGCAGGTCCTGCACAACGGGTATGCCAAGTTCCTCAAGGTGGGCTGCAGGACCAATCCCCGACAGCATCAACAATTGAGGCGAGCCATAGGCGCCGCCAGACAAAATGACTTCGCGCCGGGCGCGCACCTTGGCGCTTTCCCCATTGCGCAAGAATTCAGCGCCGACAGCCCGCTTGCCTTCCAGCAAGATACGCTGGGTATGGGCTTGTGTGATGACGCTGAGGTTGGGGCGGTCAAGATGCGGGGTGATGTAGGCCTTGGCCGCGCTGCAGCGCTCACCATTTTTTTGCGTCACCTGTGCCGGAGCACAGCCAAACTGGGTGGCGCCGTTGTAGTCCTTGGTCTGGGGCAGGCCCTGTTTCTCGCAGGCCTCCAGAAAAGCTTGATTGATGGGGCTTGGGCTTCGCAAATAGCTCACGTTGAGCGGGCCACCGATGCCATGATAGGCATCGGCACCGAAACACTCGCTGTTCTCAGCCCGCTTGAAGAGCGGAAGTATTTCTTCATACGACCAGCCGGGATTTCCCTGCGCGGCCCAATTGTCATAATCCAGTCGATTGCCGCGCGTGTAGACCATGGCGTTGACGGAACTGCTGCCTCCCATCACTTTCCCGCGTGGTTGAAAACCGCGGCGGCCATTGAGTCCCGATTGGGGCGTGGTGTTGAAATTCCAATTGTGGATGCCGAGGGCGGCGGTGGCAGCAAAGCCGAGCGGGGCCTGAATGAAAGCCGAGGAGTCAGACCCGCCGGCTTCAAGCAGACAAACCGAAACACCAGGGTCTTCGGACAGGCGACTGGCCACGACACACCCGCCAGCACCTCCGCCAACGACGACGTAATCAAACTCTTGATCTTGCATTGAGAACCCTTTGAATCACTGTGGGTAAATTCCCCGCCCCTTGGGGCGTAACGGTATTCTTGGGAGATGAGCGAATACATACACAAGAGCCACAACGTGACGGTGCTGATGTACCACTTGGTTTTTCCAGCGAAGTACAGAAGAGTGGTG
>QYPX01000043.1 GCA_007280205.1 Comamonadaceae bacterium | reverse complement strand
TTTGCCGAGTGTGATGTGAAAGGCCCCAATGCGGCGCAACTGCTGGAATACAGCTGCGTGGCCAAAGTGGGGGGCGACACCGCCGTCGGCAAAGGCGTTGACACCCACTTCCGGGACGCCAAAGGCGGAGTCCGCGCCGATCTCACGGTCTTGCGCTTGCGCGAAGACCACTACCGCGTGATCGATGGCGCCGATGCCGGCCACCGTGACCTGACCTGGGTGCGCCGTATGGCACAAGACCGTGGCGCCGAGGTAACCGTGACCGATACCACTACGCAGTACGGTTGCTTGGGCGTGTGGGGGCCCAACGCTCGCAGCACCATCCAGAAAATTGCCGATGAGCCCGAGGCCTGGTCGCATGAGAACTTTCCCTTTGCGGCCTTGCGCGAATTGAAGATCAAAGGCGTGCCGGTACTGGCTTTTCGCATTTCGTATGTGGGCGAGCAAGGATGGGAGCTGCACTTCAAGTACGAAGACGGCCTGGCCCTTTGGGATGCGCTGCATGCCCTGGGCGTCACACCGGTGGGCGTGGAAACCTACGCCAACAGCCGGCGCATGGAGAAGAGTTTGCGCTTGCAAAACGCCGATCTGCTGACCGAATACAACCTGCTGGAAGCCGATCTGGCCCGCCCCAAGGTGAAAGCCGCCGATTTCCACGGAAAGGAAGCTTTCCTGAAATTCCGGGAACGCGAGCATCAGCCCGCCTACCTCTGTACCCTTTCCATGATCAGCAACCTCGATAGCAAGGGCGTGGCCCGCTATCCCGTGGGCAATTGCCCGGTGCTCAATCCCGAGACCGGCGCAACGCTGATCGATTCCGAGGGCCGTCGTTCCTACACAACCAGCATCGCCTTTGGCCCCACCATCGGCAAAAACATTGCCTTGGCCTATCTGCCCCACGAATTTTGCCAAGTGGGGCGTGAACTGCAGATTCAATACTTTGTCGATGTCTATCCGGTCAAAGTGGAAGCGGTAGGTTACCGCGCCTTGTACGACCCCGAAAATATCAAGCCCCGCTCTTGAGGGCAACCGTCAGCGCTCGGCGCTGTGCATCGGCCGGGCCGCGTTGCAAAAGCCCGTGGCCGCCTTGTGGGAGCAGTTCAACAAGCTGGCAGGCTGCGAGCGCCGCTGCAGCGGCGCACCGGTGAGTCAGCCTAGCGGAAGACAACGGTTCGGCTGCCGTTGAGAAAGACGCGGTGTTCGATGTGAAACCGAACCGCACTGGCCAGCGCCCGGCATTCTGAATCGCGGCCCGCTGCGGCTAGCCTTTCAGGCGTGTACGTGTGGTCGACCCGTTCGACGATTTGTTCGATGATGGGACCCTCGTCCAAATCGCCTGTGACGTAGTGGGCGGTCGCACCCGTGAGCTTGACGCCACGTTCGTGCGCCTGGTGGTAGGGCTTGGCACCCTTGAAGCCAGGAAGAAACGAATGGTGGATGTTCATGGCGCGGCCACGCAAACGCCGGCACAAGTCGTCGGAAAGGACTTGCATATAGCGCGCAAGCACGACCAGATCGCTGTTGGTCTGGCCAACGATTTCCATGAGTTGGATTTCCTGTTGCGCTTTGGTTTGCGGAGTAACGGGAAGATGGATGAAGGAGACACCTTGCGATTCGACGAGTATGCGCAGGTCCGGGTGATTGGAGACGACAGCGGCAATGTCCATCTTGAGTTCGCCGGTGCGATGGCGGTAGAGCAGGTCGACCAGGCAGTGGTCGAACTTGGACACCATGATCAGCACACGTGGCCGCTTGTCGGCGTCGTGGATCGCCCACTCCATGTCCTCCCTCTTGGCAATCTCCTCGAACTGCTCTCGCAACAAGTCAAGGGCAGGCGTGCTGGTGGCGTCGCCGTAGAAGCCAACTCTGGTAAAGAAGCGTCCGCTCAGCACATCGTCGAACTGCTGCATTTCGGTGATGTAGCACTGGCGCGCAGCGAGAAAGCCTGACAGGGCGGCCACCGTTCCGAGTCGGCTGTCGCACATGGCGCTGAGAATATAGTGCGGCTTTCCTTCAAGCGATACGTTCATTGCAGTGGGGCTCCGGTACGGTGATTGCTGAAACTGCGGCAGTTGGGACTGTTGTGCCATCGAAGTCTATAAAAACGGCCGGACATCAGTGATCCTGCAGCGACCGGGTTTTCTGTTCGCGCGACTCGCGCTGCCGCTTCCCCCTCTCCCCCGGGTACGGTGGAGAGGGAGCCAGCCCTGCGGCCCGACTCGCGCCATGAAATCATTACTCCCACCTGCGGCAATAGGGTGAGGGCGCAGGACTTGTCGTTTGGCGACAACGACAAGTCGCGAATTTGCCAGCCAACAGCGGTGCAGGGCCGTACCATTTTCACGAGGTTTCCACAACCTTCTTCGATGGTGACGACACCTTGCCGGTTTTGGTCAAAGTTCTGTCCGTACCAAGAGTTGGGGTTACTTTGAGTGGCTCGCAATTTTGAATAACCTGGTTTTACCGGGTAATAAGTATTCTTCAACGGAAAAGTCAGAATGACCAATGTAGCACTCGAAGGCGTGAAAACGTCTGGTATCCATGCACAAGTACATGTAGCAGTTTGCCAACATCTGGACATTGATTCTCAAAGAGTCATGTCATATTCAAATTCTGCGAAATATGCATCTGGCCACTCGTCGTCTGAAACGCATACCGATGAAGTTTTTGAACGCCTGCAAGAAATCAACTATATAGGTGTTACCTCAAAGAATTTATGCCGTAGAGCAGATGGGCATGGAAAATCATTCAGAGAAAGTCTGGATAGAACAATCGAAGTATTAGCAGTTAAGTTGGCTGGCAAGGACATTACCTACATTGAATTAGGACCTGAGCCGGTGAAAACGTACCTGATAGTCTCCTCGCTGAAGAAAATCGCTCGATCAATAAGATATGTCGGAATAGATATCAACGCGTCGTCAAGAGTAAGCATGCAGCGACATATTGGTGGCGTGGTGGGTGAGAGCAATTTTTATTACTTGATCGGTGACTATTTCAACATCAATTTTTCTGATGTGCAAAGCGAGGTTGGCTTTTCGCTTGAAGGCAGTACGGTTATATTAACTTCACTTGGTTCTCAAGAAGGTAACGAGCATCCTGAGTTCATTCATTCGGTCTACAGGCGCCTGACTCGCCCAGATGATCTGATCATTTCTGAGCTTCAACTCTTGAAGACTCTTAATCATTTCCCTGTTTTTGAATTTTCGCACTTACCCCTTTGGCGTTCAGTGTCTGAGTCTTTCAGGAGTCGTTTGTTTGGGGAAAAGTCATCTGAGTACGGGACAGTATTGGTACCTCTAGTTTTCGACAAGGTTGGAGTGGTTCAGTGCGCTGTGTCAACCGAGCGCTTCTTTGAGCCGCTTCCCAATGGTGCTGATGTGTTGATCAGTAACTTCTGCCTCAAATACACCTCAGCCCAGCTTGCGGCGATTCGGCATGTCAATGGTTTTGACATCGTGTTCAGCGTAAAAACTGGTGACGAAGCAGTAGTTTTTCAACTCATCACTCCAGGCACTGATGTCAAGCAGTAAATTGGACTACAGGTTGCTTGGCCCCGGTGTATTCATCGTTGCAACGTGCTATGGATTGGCTAGATATGCCTACGGCCTGTTCATACCAGTATTCAGGGAGGTGTTTTCATTGAGCGACTCCTGGCTGGCGTTTGTGGCGGCGGCGGCATATGCCAACTACTTCATCGCCACCTTGGTAGGAATCTACTTTTCAAGCAAGCTATCACCTCGAACTTCCGTCGTCGTTGGTGGGCTATTTGCGACGGTTGGCCTGGGTTTGGTGGCGATTTCAAGCAGCCCGCTCCAGTTGGCATGCGGTGTAGCCATTGCAGGTGTTAGCCCCGGCCTTGCCTACACACCGTTCTCTGAAATTGTGAGCAAACATGTCACGGCTGATCGGCAGCGATTTGTCTATTCCGTGATCAACTCGGGCACTAGCCTGGGCGTCATGATCAGCGGGCCACTCGCCATTACGTTCAATCAGAACTGGCGCTTCGCGTGGGCATTTTTCGGCGTCTTTTCCCTGTTCTCCACACTTTGGTGCGGCTACGCCATACCCAAGAAATCAACTACAGGGGCAGCGAGCTTGGAGAGGTTCAAGCTTTCTGATTTCGCAGGTAAAGACCGGTTGCGGATTCTCGGTGTAGCCCTGATGATCGGAATTGCAACCTCCATATATTGGACCTTTGCGGTTGACTTGGTGACGGCCAACGTGGCAGATCCAATTCGGATTGGGGATTGGTCACTGGACAACAAGACTTTCTCCCAGATATTCTGGACTATGGTTGGCTTGTCCGGGTTCGCCGGCGTTTTTGCTGGCGCAATCGTCAATCGTTTGGGTGTGCTGCTCTCGTTGGCGATATTTCAACTTGGAATTTCCTTGGCAACCCTATCTCTGACGCTCGTGATCAGCATCGCCGCAGTGCTTTGCTCAGGCCTGATATTCGGAGCATTTTTTGTGTTCATGGCGGCCACGCTAGGGATGTGGAGCATGGATCTTTTCAAAGGGCAAACTACGCTTGGATTTGGCTTGACATTCCTTGCATTGTCGCTGGGTCAATTTGTTGGCCCCTCACTGGTTGGGCTCCTTGCAAACCAGCTTCCGCTTGCAACGCTCTTTATGCTCTCGGCGCTTGTATCGTTTGGAACAGTGCTGTTTCTTCCTTTTGAATTTCTTTCAGCCCGCTCTAAAGGCCTTGCAGACTAAACCGGCCAATCATTGCCAATAGGTCGTTGTCGGCCTCGGTGTGGCCCAAATGGCGGCATAAGACCAGCCGCAACGCTTCGTGTGCGCAGGACTTGTCGTTTGGCGACAACGACAAGTCGCGAATCTGCCACCGGGCCGCTGTTCGGACACTTACCATTTGCGCCGACTGTCCCCTTTGGCTGGCGCCGACGGCTTGCCGATTTCTACCGAGGTTTCACCATGGCTGATGAATTTGATGATGAGTTGGACCTAAACACCCTCAACGACGATGATCTGATCGATCAGGTGCATGACGATTTGTACAACGGCATGAAGGACGAGATCGTCGAGGCCACAAATATTCTGCTAGGTCGTGGCTGGGCAGCCGAGCGGGTGCTGAATGAAGCACTGGTTGAAGGCATGCGGATCGTGGGGGTCGACTTTCGCGACGGCATTCTCTTTGTTCCGGAAGTGCTGCTCGCCGCCAACGCCATGAAGGGTGGCATGGAAATCTTGCGACCGCTGCTGGCCGAAAAAGGTGTCGCCCCCATCGGCAAGATGGTGATAGGCACGGTCAAGGGCGACATTCATGACATTGGCAAGAACCTGGTCGCCATGATGATGGAGGGCGCTGGATTCGAGGTGATTGACATCGGCATCAACAACCCCGTGGAAAAGTATCTGGCTGCGATTGAAGAGCACAGGCCCGACATTCTGGGCTTGTCTGCGCTGCTCACGACCACCATGCCCTACATGAAGGTCGTCGTTGACACACTCAAGGAGAAGGGTTTGCGTGACGACTATATCGTGCTCGTAGGCGGCGCGCCGTTGAACGAGGAATTTGGCCGCGCCGTTGGCGCTGACGCCTACTGCCGCGACGCCGGCGTGGCGGTGGAAACGGCCAAGTCGCTGATCGCAGCACGCCGAAACACCCGCGCCGCGATCTGAGCGCTACAGCATGGGTTGCGTTGCGAGCACGTTGATCATCGCTTGCGGTGCCCTGGCGCGCGAAATCGTCGCCTTGCGAAGCATCAATGACTGGCCGCACATGGATGTGCAATGCCTGCCTGCGGACCTGCACAACCGGCCGGAGAAAATTCCTGCGGCGGTGCGGGAGAAGATTCGCGAGAACCGTTCGCGCTACGCGTGCATCTTTGTGGCCTATGCCGATTGCGGCACGGGCGGCCTGCTCGACACCGTACTTTTGGACGAAGGCGTAGAACGCATTCCCGGCGCGCATTGCTACGAGTTCTTCGCGGGTAGTTCGGTCTTCGATGCGCTCGCTGACGCGGAGCCTGGGACCTTTTACCTGACGGACTTCCTGCTCAGGCATTTTGACCGCTTGATTCTGCGCGGCCTTGGCATCGATCGGCACCCCGAGCTGCTGGCTCAGTACTTTGGCAACTACCGAAAGCTGGTTTACCTGGCGCAGGTCGAGTCTGTGGTGAAGGTGGGCAGCGCGCAACTCGCGGCGCAGCGCCTGGGCCTGGAGTTCGAGTCCCGCGTCACGGGCTACGGCGAACTCCAGTCGAGCCTGCACCGGGTGCACCTTGGAGGCGTCTCGTGGCGAAACTGATAGTCATTTCCTGGCGCGACCTGCCGTCTCAGGTCGTCGTCAAGCTCGGGCGGGAAACGGCCAAGGTGCAATTGTCGCAGCGCTTTCAGGAGGCGATCGACCGCGCCGCCATGCGCGCCGGAAAGTCCAGCTCAGACGCTTACCTGGCCGACTGGAAGCGCAGCGAAGCGCGTCGCTGCGCAGACGATATACAGGCACAGGCTGCTGCCGAAGCGCAAAGACTCGAAGCCATGTACTCGGACGCGGATCTATTGCGTCTGATTCGCGCCCACGGTGTGGACTCAGCGCCAGGCGCTGAGTCGCTCGTTCAAGCCGAGAACGGAGAACCCTGATGTATCTTGTACGCCGCTGGTCGGTGCGCCATGCCGGCGCTCTGAGCGCCCTGTATGGAGGCTTTGAACGCGTCGTTGTGAGCATGCATCCCCTGTGGAAGTGGCTTGGCTACGAACGCCTTGAAAGACCCGTCGCTGGCATCGAAAGGGTCGTCAAAGGTTTCCTGTTCGACTGCCAGATGTGCGGCCAGTGCGCATTGAGTTCGACGGGAATGTCGTGCTCAATGAACTGTCCCAAGAACCTGCGCAACGGTCCCTGCGGTGGGGTTCGCGCCAACGGGCAGTGCGAAGTCAAGCCGCAGATGCGCTGCGTCTGGGTCGAGGGTTTCGAAGGGAGTCAGCGCATGCGCGGTGGCCAAGACGCCATTCGCGTGGTCCAGATCGCCGTCGATCGCCGGCTGCAGGGCAGGTCTGCGTGGCTGAAGGTGGCTCGCGACAGCGCGGACCGCGCCGCAGTGGAGAAAGCATGAAGTTTGACGACGAGCCGGTTCCAGGTTACCCGCTGCCGATCCTGCCGGGACACACTTCGCCTGGCAGGCTGGAGCGCGTGCTGCGCAGCGGCGCCTTTGCCGTGACCTCCGAACTCGATCCGCTGGACTCGGCCGATCCGGAAGACGTCTATCGCCGTGCGCGGGTATTCGACGGCTATGTGGACGCGATCAACGCCACCGACGGCAGCGGCGCCAACTGCCATATGTCCAGCGTCGCGGTGTGCGCGCTGCTGACCCGCATTGGCTACGCGCCGATCATGCAAATTTCCTGTCGGGACAGAAATCGGATCGCCATTCAGGGAGACATTCTTGGCGGCGCAGCGATGGGTGTGGCCAACATGCTCTGCCTGACGGGTGACGGAGTCCAGGCAGGTGACCACCCTCAGGCCAAACCGGTGTTCGATCTGGACTGCATGACCTTGCTGGAGATTGGTCGGACTCTGCGCGATGAGCACAAATTTCAGAGCGGAAGAAAGCTGACCTACGCGCCGCGCGTTTTTTTTGGCGCTGCGGCGAATCCCTTCGTTCCGCCATTTCAGTGGCGTGCCGACCGGCTGGCGAAAAAGGTGGCCGCTGGCGCGCAGTTCATTCAGACCCAATACTGCTACGACGTACCACGACTCAAAACGTTTATGGCTCAGGTGGAGGATTTGGGCTTGCTTGACAAAGTTTTTATTCTGGTAGGTGTGGGGCCTTTGCGCTCGGCCAAAGCAGCGGACTGGATGCGCACCAATGTTCCTGGAATTCACATACCCGACTCCATAATCAAACGCATGGCAGGGGCGGAGAAGCCGGCACTTGAAGGGCGACAGGTTTGCATTGATTTGATTCACGAAATTCAGAATATCAAAGGCGTATCAGGGGTGCACGTGATGGCGTTTCGCCAGGAAGAAACGGTCGCCGAAATTATTCAAAAATCAGGCGTGCTCAAAAACCGCGTTCCCTGGTATCCAGATCGTGACGCCAACATTCATCTCACACAGGAGACTACATGACAGACACCGTTATTTGTTCCGCGACCAGGGAGGTTGTGATTGGGTTCGATCGACCCTTCGTCATCATTGGCGAGCGCATCAACCCCACAGGCCGAAAGATTTTGGCGGCCGAGATGATCGCTGGCGACTACAGCCGCGTCATCGCGGACGCGTTGGCACAGGTAGAGGCCGGCGCGCAGATGCTGGATGTCAATGCGGGGATTCCGCTGGCCGATGAGCCAGCGCTGCTCGCGAGGGCCATTCAACTAGTGCAGTCGGTCACGGACGTTCCTCTGTCCATAGACTCGTCCATCGTCGCAGCCCTGGAGGCTGGGCTGGCAGTCTACAAAGGAAAGGCCTTGGTGAACTCGGTGACGGGTGAGGATGATCGCCTGGAGGCAGTGTTGCCGCTGGTCAAGAAGTACGGTGCTGCGGTTGTCGCCATCTCCAATGACGAGAGCGGCATCTCCCAGGACCCGGACGTGCGCTTTAATGTGGCCAAGAAAATTGTGGAGCGGGCATCTGACTACGGAATCCCCGCTTGTGACATTGTGGTGGACCCGTTGGTGATGCCTGTCGGCGCCATCAATCAAGCGGGCGTGCAAGTGATGCGACTGGTGCACCGACTGCGCACTGAGTTGAAGGTGAACACGACCTGCGGTGCCTCCAACGTCAGTTTTGGTCTGCCGGAGCGAAACGGCATCAATGCTGGGTTCCTGACCATGGCAATCGCGTCGGGAATGACTTCGGCCATCACCAACCCGCTGCACGCAGAAGTCGTCAGAGCCTGCATGGCTGCAGATGTCATGATGGGGCATGATCCCGATTGCATGCGCTGGATTCGAAAATTCCGCGAGACACCCGCCATGGGTGCCGACGGCGAAATGGGTCGCGGTCGCCGTGAAGGTGGTAGCAGAAAACGACGCGAATGACAGAATTCCATTCTTCAACCAAGGCCCGGCGGTGACGGCCAGGGACGCTTTGGTCGTGTTCACGCCATCAGGGCGGCGTGGTCGTTTCACCTTGGGTACACCCGTGCTGCAGGCAGCGCGTTCACTTGGCGTGGATATCGACTCGGTGTGCGGGGGCCGCGGCATTTGTGGCCGCTGTCAAGTGCTTCTTTCACAGGGGGAGTTTGCCAAGCACGGCCTGACTTCGCGTACCGAGCATCTTTCTCTCCCGTCAGAGGTAGAACAGGAATATTGCCTCGGACACGCTATGGAAGCGGGGCGGCGCCTGTCTTGCTCAACCCAAATTTTGGGCGATGTGGTGATCGACGTTCCCTCCAGCAGTCAGGTGCACAAGCAAGTGGTACGCAAGGAAGCTGAGGCCCACGACGTGGCTCTGGACCCCGTGGTCCGCTTGCACTTTGTCGAGGTTCAGGAACCGAATATGCACGACCCATCGGGTGACTTACGTCGGCTGGAGGACGCACTGGAATTCGAGTGGCGCTTGACCGACCTGGGCTGTGATGTGCTGGTGCTACAGCAACTGCAGTCAGCCCTGCGTCGCGGCCAATGGAAGGTGACGGTTGCGGTACATGCCGGGCGCCAAATCGTTGCCGTCTGGCCCGGATTTCGCGAACATGTCTACGGTTTGGCCGTCGATGTTGGCTCGACGACCATAGCTGCGCATCTGTGTCACCTGGCCACAGGCGAGGTCGTCGCCTCTGCCGGCGTCATGAATCCGCAGATCCGCTTCGGTGAAGATTTGATGAGCCGAGTTTCCTACGTGATGATGAATCCCGGAGGGGAAAAGGAACTGACCGTTGCCGTACGTGCTGCGCTAAATGATTTGGTGCTGTCCGTGGCGCAACAGACCGGCATCGCGCAGCAAGACATCCTGGAAGCCACCTTTGTCGGCAACCCCATCATGCATCACTTGCTATTGGGCATCAACCCGGTGGAACTCGGTGGCGCACCTTTTGCCCTGGCAACTGACGGCGCCATCACTCTCTGGGCCGTGGAGATCGACCTGGCCATCCACCGCAACGCGCGCATCTATGTGCTGCCCTGCATTGCGGGTCACGTCGGGGCCGATACGGCTGGCGTGCTATTGGCCGAACGTCCCGATTTGTCAGACAAAATGAGCTTGCTGGTGGACGTAGGGACCAACGCTGAAATTGTGCTCGGAAACAATCAACGCCTCCTGGCTTGCTCCAGTCCGACGGGGCCGGCCTTTGAAGGCGCGCAGATCAGTTGCGGTCAAAGAGCTGCACCCGGCGCCATTGAGCGCGTTCGCATCGACCCTCAAAGCCTGGAACCCAGATTCAAAGTTATCGGCAGTGATCTTTGGTCGGACGACCCGGGTTTTGCGGCAGCGACTGCTGGCAGCGGGGTCACTGGCGTTTGTGGGTCCGGCATCATCGAAGTAATGGCGGAGATGTATCTGTCGGGCATCATCCGGCACGATGGGACGATCGACGGAGACCTGGCGCAACGCAACCCACGCATTCAGTCCGATGGCCGTACATTTTCGTACCAATTGATTGGCGCAGTAGGAGGGCGGCCCGCGCTCAAGATCATGCAAAACGACGTTCGAGCCATTCAACTCGGCAAGGCGGCGCTGTACGCCGGCGTGCGCCTGCTGATGGAAAAACTGGGCGTTGACAAGGTCGATCGTATTCGGTTGGCCGGCGCCTTTGGCAGCCATATCGACGTGAAGTACGCGATGGTGCTGGGCATGATTCCTGACTGTGCACTCGATCAGGTCAGTTCGGCCGGTAACGCAGCCGGGACCGGTGCACGCATCGCCTTGCTCGACCAAAGTTCTCGCGCGGAGATTGAAACCCTGGTCCGGCGGGTGGAAAAAATCGAGACCGCAGTCGAGCCACGGTTCCAGGAGTTCTTCGTGGAGGCGATGGCGATTCCGCACCTGACTGAGCCCTTTACACGTTTGCGTGAAGTCGTCGCGCTGCCGCAGCGCTTGCCCGCGAAGTCCGAAGGGGTGGGGCGGGGCCGCCGTCCGTCGCACCGCGCTGCCAGGCCTGCATGAGGTCCATCGTTTGATGGAAGTGAGGCAAACTATGAACATGAAGAATATTCCAAGCTTTGTCGACGGAAAACACCTGGACTGCAGCGGTGACCGGTTTGAAACGATCAACCCCGCCACGGGTGCGGCGTTTGCGCAAGTCTGGGATGCGATGGCAGCCGATGTCGACGCGGCGGTGGCGGCAGCACAGCGGGGATTCGAGGTCTGGTCGGCGCTGACCGGCACCGAGCGTGGTCGCATTTTGCAGCGTGCGGCACAACTGCTTCGCTCACGCAACGAGGAGCTTGCCGCGCTGGAAGTGCAGGACTGTGGCAAGCCCTTGCAGGAAGCGCTGGTGGTTGACATTCATAGCGGTGCGGACTGCATTGAATACTTCGCCGGAGCGGCGGCAATCCTGGCGGGCGCGCAGTATCCGCTGAAGAACGCGTTTGCCTACACCCGACG
>QYPX01000251.1 GCA_007280205.1 Comamonadaceae bacterium | reverse complement strand
CATCCTGCGTCACGAGCCCGAAATACTTGAACAATTTGAGCTCGTTGCCAACACAGTCAGCATGGAGGAAGCCTTGCATCAGCAAGTCATTGACCTCGAAAACGAGTCTGCGAATGACATGTAACACCGGTCATTTCTTGCCTCCAAAGGCGAGCAATTCGAGTCTCAAGGGTGTCGTCGAGGTTTGGGGGCAAAAAACAGGGTCAAAATTTACATAATTGCCCCAACACTCTTCCAGTTACATTATGTAACTCAGCTGCAATTACACGAAATATTTCACACCCATAAAAAAACACCATAAGCAATTGATTGTTTAGGGTATTTTTAAAAGCTTGTTTTTTCTTAGTCCGCAGCAGTAGCAAAGCATCCCTCTTTACTACAAAAATTCCTTTTAAACCAATGACCTACCACTAGGCGTTTTTGCTCAGTTACAAAAATGTAACTCTCACAGCTAGACTGCACTCACCTCCGTTGGGCTGACACCTCGCATACCTTCTGAGTGCTTCATTTGGTTTTGACAAAAGTCACACGCATGGGTCTTTTCTGGGGCACTGGTTGACTGCTCGTGCATGCAGTCACCACCACTGACTAAAGCGTTGAGGCAAGCACCTAAGCTTTTACACATTCGCCATTGCTGTATCGGCACCCCCTGCACCCCATTTGGCTTCAAACCTAGTCACACGCACAGGTCATTTCTTGCGCCCTTTTTGACTGCTTGTGCATGCAGTCAACACCTCAAATTTCTGCAACACTGCGGGCTACAAAGCCGCTCCCATGCGCCCTTGCAGCCGAGTCAAAAATTTTCACCACACCTCTAAACAGCCCTATTTTCTTTGCTACAATATGGGTCTAGCAAGTTAGGTGCTGACAGTTACATCAGTCCTTCACTTACTGCGCGGAGTAGCACCATACAGGTGACACCCCCGTGGCAAGTTTCTTGCTAGTCAAACCGAATATATTCCTCGATAGCTCAGTCGGTAGAGCGCCGGACTGTTAATCCGTAGGTCCCTGGTTCGAGCCCAGGTCGAGGAGCCAAAACCCCTTTAAAAACAACGACTTAAAACGTTGTTTTTATTTGGTTTATTAATTACACGGTTATTACACGAATATTAAGTCTGCCGCTGGTTGCTTTTTTCAAAAAGTCGTTGTAAAGTGCTGACATGCGTGTAATTGGCACTGAAACCGTCATCGTAAAGCCTGAGTTGATTAGGCTGGTGCGTCGTGACGACAGCAAGAAATGGCAAGTTCACTACAAGCTGGAGAATCTCAAAACTTGGTTCCGTCGCAGCACTGACACAGCCAATGTGAAGGAAGCTTCAAAGATAGCTGAACGCATGTGGATGAAAGCCACCTTCGATTTGGAAGAAGGCCGCCCTGTCACCAGCAGAAAGTTCAAGCCAGTGGCGGAAATTGTCCTGCACCGCTTGGAGGCTGAAATTGCCGCAGGCACAGCCAAGCCCAGCGCTCGGGACTATGTATCAGCTATTAAGTTGTACTTAATCCCCTTCTACGGCCTGTACAACGTGGATGGCATCAAGCCAGCTGTGATCTCTGAATTCCATGTGTGGCGGCGCGACAAGGTTGGACGCGAGCTCTCAGGAAGTGCTCAAAACAATCACAACGCTGCGCTGAATTTGATTTTTGATGAAGCCATTGAACGGGGCTACTTAACCGCCTACGAGCGGCCCATGACCAAGAACACAGGCGTTGAGAGTGACCGTCGTGCTGAGTTCAGCCATGAAGAGCTGGAAACCATGATGAAGTACGCAGCCAAGTTCATTTTAGATGGCCGCACTGCTCGCACAAAAATCATCCGTGAGCTGCTGGCTATCTATGTGCCCTTTATGGCCGCTACGGGTATGCGCCCAGGTACAGAGGCGGAATTCTTGGAATGGCGGCACATTGATGTGGAAGTACGCGACGGACAGCCCATCCTGCATTTCCGCCTACAGCGCGGCAAACGCGGCGCACGTAACTTTGTAGCCCACAACAGCTGTTGGCTGCTGCTAGAGCGCCTACGTCAGCTCAGTCCGGACTTGTCAGACATGACGCTGGAAGAGGTTTTGAAAAAGCGCATTCCAAAGCTGTTGTTCCGGCTCAGCGATGGCTCCGTGCCCGATAACTGGAACAAACCCTTCCGACAGTGGCTTGAGGACTCAGAGCTGCTCAATTGCCCTGTCACGGGCAAAGAACGCAGCCTGTACAGCCTGCGCCACTACTACGCCACCCAGCGCTTGCTGGAAGGCATCCCGATTCACGACTTGGCGGAACAGATGGGCACATCCGTTTTGATGATCACCAAGCACTACAGCCACTTGACGCCATTGATGAAGGCCAAACAATTTGCGGGGGTTGTGGACGAGAAAGCCAGTACGGAAGCCGCACAGATCAAAGCCATCATGACGGCGCAGATGGCCAACAACAACATCATGAATTTGGTGCAGATGGGTACAGGTCTTGTCATGCCCTTGATTGCACAAAGCCCCGACTTGACGGATGACTTTGAGAATCGCCTCAAAGCTCAACGTAAGAAGTCGACGTAAATCTTCAAGAAAAATCATCAACCTTGACCTGCCCTCACGACTAAAAAACCAACGACCACCATGTCTGCCCTACTCACACAGTACTTTGAACGCTATGCGGAAACGGCCATCGCCAAGATGAAGGCCGCGTTGATCGCTGTGGACTATTACGAGCGGATCAAAGTACGTTTGGCGAAAAAGGAGGACCTGAGCAGGGAACTCGCCATCATTGCCAAGGTGGGGCCTGCTGGCACCATGGCCGTGGTCAAGGAAGCCATAGCGGACTACAAAAGCCAAGTTGCAGGCGCGTGGGAATTAAACCAGCGCCTGCAAGACATTGGCAAACAAAAAATGAATTTGATTGTTAATGAACGCGAGCATCTGCCCAGGGCAGACGTCTCCTACCAATTTAAAAGCAAGGCCGGCATTGTGAAGATTCACATCACCACGGCAGGCGAGACTTTTAAATTAGAGATCAATGCAGGCAAAAACCCCATGGCCGCCCAGATGGCCTGCATTGAACTCGAGAAGCAACTGACATTCATCGGCCTGACGGGTTGACCGCCGTTACGGCCGCTTGATGCTGGGCTTGGTTTTGTGCGGCGTGAAGTCATAGGCCTTGTCCAAAAATTCACACGCCTGGTCAATATCGATGCTGTCAATCTCAAGGATTTGAAGAGTTTGAACATGCGTCAGATATTCTCCAAAGCACTTGGGCTTGGTGTCAGCGGCAATGTCGTCATACTTGGGAAAGACAAATTGCCAGTGCAAGCTGTTCATATCCTGGTTCAAGTCCAGGCACGATTTCAGCGTTATCGGCGACAGTCTCATTGACAGAAACAAATCAAAGGTGACGCCGTCCTCACCCAGTGACTGAAACATGTCTTCAATCTGCACAGCCTCAATGATGTGGCGCGTTCTGGCGGCCATGTCCAGTTTGTACAAGGATTTTTGAATTGTTTCGTCATGGTCAACCAGCAGGCCAAGTTCGTCCATCGACATGTCGTACAAGCGTTTGAAAAGTTGCGCTTTATCCATATCGCAACCCCTCAAAAGCGCTCGCGCTGGATGACATGGAATTTGTACATTTCCATCAAGGCACGCTGAAAAGCGTATTCCAAATCGTCTGCGCCCATCTCAGACAGAGCGCCATAGACGCTGATGTCATTGCTGGGTGTGTAGCCATTAAATCCGGTGCTGTTTTCATACGCGTCATCCAAATCAGCCAAGGCGCGGTCCAGCACATTTTCTGCGTGGTCTTTGGCGGACTGAAATGCGTTGATGGCGTCTTGAATGTTGGTCACATCGTTGCGCCAGGTCTCAATTGATTTTTCAGTCACATCCACTGAACACATCACATCGTCTTTGAGCAATGACATTGTCGCCAAATCGGTATCTGCGGGGATAGCCATCAGCTGGTCTGCGCGCATGGGTAAGTTCATCAAGGTTCTGGCGATATTGCAAACGGCCTCTTCGGCAGTGTCATCTGCATGCGCAGCTGCCTGATCGGATGGACGGCAAACAACAAGGTATTTGGTCATGGTCGTTACCTCAGGCGTGATGGTGATCGAAAATTTCGACTGAGAAGATTTTCTCCACCATGGTCGGCACTTCGTAGGACGACTCCACCTCAAAAAACTCGAATGTGCGATCCAGTGCCTTGATGCTCAGTTCAGTGAGCTCCACGAACTTATTGCTGTTTTGAATCGCGTTGTTGTATTCGATCATCGCCTGGTAGATGCCGCCTGATGCCTCACTCACCGCGTCATCCACGTTGTGTTGCCAACAAGGCGGGCGGTGCATGGACCCAAGGCTGGTGAAGGTCTGGGAAGATTTCGGCGACATCTTCAAATACCAATGCTTTTTGCATTGGTGGCAAGAAAATGGTTCTAAGCTATTCGACTCCCCTCAGGTGGAGATGCGTTTCAACAAATACCTGGCGTCCGGTCTGGAGTTTTTGATCCATTCCGACTTGGTCTTCGCCAGACCCAATATGGTCTGCATTGCCATCCCGATTTATTTGGACACAGAGGTGGCGCGAGCCGCCATCTTGGACGCGTGGGAATTGGCTCGCGTCCGTGGCACGCATTACGACAGAGATGCCAAGTACCAGATCTTTAAACTGGATCTGAAGGGCCGCAAAACCATCGTGCCCGCTTACCGGGCTTGGGCCTTGAATGTCTGCGTCCAACAAAGCCTCGAATCCGACGAGCTCAATCACTGGGGCACTTTTGAAATGGGCCGGCATCTCAATCTGTCGCCGCGTAACCAAATACGGGACAAAGACAATCTGGAAAACCGCAAGCGCAAGCAAAACCTGCTGCGCACCACGTTTTGTCAAAACAAGAAAGCGGCCATCAATTTGATTGCCAATGTTGAGATCGGAAAGTTTCCGTGCAAAAACGAAGTTGATGTGTGCCAACGGTGGACGGCGTTGCAACAATCCGAATTGGACAAAGCCATAGATGATGGCCTGTGGCAGCCAGGGAACTGGATGGACCGAGAATATTCGTTCATGCTGCCAGATGAGGCGGCCTATGCGCACGGTGGCCCGGGGTCCAAGGTGATTTACATGTTGGATGACTTTGGCGCGGTGGCCACCCCGTTTTTGGCCCCCAAAAGAATCAGGGCCAAGAAAAAAGTGGCGTGACCATTTTTGCTATGCCTGTCATCCCCATGGCCATGAGTTTTAAAAACAGCCATATTTCGGGCCAAAGACCCGCGTTTTCGGCACTTTAGACGCATTAACGCGGCACGCTGGCCTGGGTTGGCCCCATGGCTTGCGGCTGCAACCCATAGGCATCAGCCTGGCTGAAGCTGCTGGAATGCGTGGGCCTGAGCACGGGCTGGGCGCTGGGTAAGGGTTGGGGTCGGCTGGGGGTCACCATTCTGGCCTGTTGGGGTACGGCACTTTTGGCTGAGGGTGGCTTGGGGGTTGGTGCTTTCGGCTTCGGGGGTGGTGGTGTTTTGGGCAAGGCCTTTTTGGGCTTGAATTTTTTTGGCTTGGGCTTGGCTGCGGCCTGCGCTTTTTGTGCCGCCGCTTGTCTGGCCTGCGCCAACACAGAAGACCAGACGTTGTCTGAAATCAACCGCCAAAGCGCCAACTGGTCCTCTGGGTTGGCAATTTCTGTAAATCTCATCTTTGGTCTCCTTTTCCTACATTTATTTATCTCCCGCCATAAATAAATGCATGCGAATATTTGAACTCGTGAAACCCAAGACGCCAGAGCAACTTCGGCTGGATCAACTTCGCGCCACCAGCCAACGTGCTAGCGCTGCCGTCAAGAAAGAGCGGTTGCGGCAGCAAACTCAACAAGCTCAAAAAACCTTGCAAAAGCTGCGCATGCCAGTCAAACCCAAGCCTGCCACCATCAAGCCCATCAAAACCTTTTAGCAAAAAAAAACCAGCAAGTTTGTGGCCTGCTGGCTTTGGGTGTGCGGGGCATTACGGCTTGGCGGGCAACTTCAAAGTCGTTCGCGCACTTGTTGCGGGTGCTTTGGCAGCGCCTGATTTACCCATGCTCATCGCCGCGTCGATTCGCGTGTCCAACTCCCCCGCATCCACTGCCGCGTGGATCACTTGCAAAGAGGTGATGACATCGGCCATGCTGTCGGTCTCGATGGCATTTTTACCTTCGACAATTTCTAAGGTACGAGCGCCATAACGCACGGTGATGCAAAACTTGCCCTTCTCATCCTTCCACCACCATGGCTTGAGGCGCTTGGGCACTTCCACCTTGTGGCTCTGACCTGTCGCCTCGTCCATCACGCTGCGGATTCGCACGGGTGCAAACTCAGAGCCTGCCTGCTGGGCCTTGGCCAACTGGATCTGCTCAACCAATTTGATGCTGAGCTTTTGACGGCGGGCATGTTGTGGGCTATTGGCTTTTTCACGCTTGGCCTGGACCAATTTCAACGCAATAAAAATCCCCGCCCCAAGGGGCGGCGTATTCAGAACAGCCCCTGCTGCGTATCCGAATGTAGTTGTTGATATTCGTCGCCTTGATTCTTCACGTACTTGCCAATCATGCCTTCATCTCCATGCTTTCCCACCGTG
>QYPX01000166.1 GCA_007280205.1 Comamonadaceae bacterium | reverse complement strand
TGGTGCTGTACCTGGCCGCGCTGCAAACTATTCCCCAAGACATTTACGAAGCCGCCACCATGGACGGTGCGGGACGCTGGCAGCAGTTCTGGCACATCACCCTGCCCAGCCTGAAACCCATGATGTACTTCGGCGTCACGCTGTCGGTGATCGGCGGTCTGCAGCTGTTTGAAGAACCCTTCATGCTGATCGATCACCGCGGCGGAACCGACCAGGCCGGCTTGACGACCGCCATGTACATGTACCGCACCGCCTTTGACTTCAACGACTTCGGCACTGCCAGCGCCATGTCCTGGCTGCTGTTCCTGTTTGTCGCGCTGCTTACCTGGCTGACCAACCGCGCCTTCAAGGAGAAACAAGCATGAAAACCGAACGCTTGGCTCCGTGGGCGGCGTATTTCCTGGTAGGCGTAGGCACGCTCATCATGATGGCGCCGTTCTACTTCATGTTCGTCTACGCCACACACAACCGCGACGCCATCTTCACGCTGCCGCCACCGCTGTTTTTTGGCAGCAACTTTTTGACCAATTTCAACATCCTCACCAGCAAGATTGCGCTGTGGCGCAGCCTGGGCTGGAGCCTGTATGTGGCGCTGGCTTCCACCGCGCTGACCCTGCTGTTTTGCAGCATGGGCGGTTACGCCTTTGCCATGTTCGAGTTTCGCTTCAAGCGTCCGCTATTCACGCTGGTCTTGGGCACCATGCTGCTGCCGTCCTTCCTGGGCATGATCCCGTCGTTCATGATCATGGACGCGCTGGGTTGGCTGGACCAGCCGCGTGCCCTCTACATCCCCGGCGCGGCCAGCGCCTTTGGCATTTTCATGATGCGCCAGTTCGTCAGCAGCGCCGTGCCACGCGACCTGGTTGAGGCCGCGCGCATGGACGGCTGCGGCGAATTTCGCATTTACTGGAGCATCGTGCTGCCACTCTTGCAACCGGCTCTGGGTACCTTGGGCCTGATCACCTTCATCGGCTCCTGGAACAACTTCATCGGGCCGCTGATCGTCATGCGCTCGCCCGAGATGTACACCTTTCCGCTGGCGCTGCGCAGCATGCATAACCCGGCCGATACCGAGTGGGGTGCGCTGATGGCCGGGGCAGCGATTGCCACCCTCCCGCTGCTCATTTTGTTCGCCATTTCTTCGCGCCGCCTGATCGACGGTTTGACCGCGGGCGCTGTACGCGGCTAACTTTTTACCTTTGTTTACTGCCATGTTCAACGCCGACATTTCCAAGACCGCCTTCCCCGCCGACTTCACCTGGGGTGTGGCAACCAGCGCCTTCCAGATCGAAGGCGCAGCCGACGCAGACGGCAAGGGTCCTTCCATCTGGGATGACTTCTGTCGCGTTCCCGGCGCCATCGCTGATGCGAGCGATGGTCGACAGGCCTGCGAGCACTACCAGCGCTGGGCTGACGACCTCGATCTGGTGGCCAGCCTTGGCGTGGATGCTTATCGTTTTTCTATCTCGTGGCCTCGCGTTCAGGCACTGGGCTCGGGCGCCTTCAATGAAGCGGGCTTCGCCTTTTACGAGAGACTGGTGGACGGCATGCTGGCACGTGGCCTCAAGCCGTTCCTGACGCTCAACCACTGGGATCTGCCGTCTGCCTTGCAGGCCAAGGGCGGCTGGGAAGACCGCGACACTGTGCAATGCTTTGTCGATTACGCCTGCGAGGTCGCGCGACGCCTGGGCGACCGTGTGGCGTCGATCTGCACGCACAACGAACCCTGGGTGATTGCCGTGCTGGGACATGAGTCGGGCATCTTTGCGCCCGGCATCAAAAGTCGCGCCGCAGCAATTCAGGTGGCGCACCATTTATTCTTGAGTCACGGCATGGCGGTGACGGCGATGCGCGCCCAAGGCTGCAAGGCCGCCATGGGCATTGTGCTCAACCTGTCGCCGATCAATGCCGCGACCGATTCGGCGGCCGACCAGGCAGCGGCGCGGCGCGCCGATGGTGGCGGCTTGCGCTGGTATGTGGAGCCGCTGCTCAAGGGTGAATATCCGGCCGACGTGCTGCAAGACCTGGCGGCCGATGCGCCCAGGGTGTTGCCGGGAGACATGGCACAAATCAAGGTCCCGCTCGATTTTCTGGGTGTCAACTACTACATGCGCAGCGTCGTCAGCAGCGCTGAGCCGTGGGACGTCAAGACCAGCGGCAACGAGATCACCGATATGGGCTGGGAGGTGTACCCGCAAGGCCTGACCGAACTGCTGGTGCGGCTGCACCGCGACTACACACTACCGCCGATTTTCATCACGGAAAACGGCGCCGCCTTCCAGGACGAAGTCGTCGACCGACAGGTGCACGACGGGCAGCGTCAACGCTATATCGCCAGGCACATCGCCGCCACGCTGGAGGCCATGCGCCAGGGCGTGCGGGTCGATGGCTACTTTGTCTGGAGCCTGCTCGACAACTTCGAGTGGGCCAGCGGTTATGCCAAGCGCTTTGGCATTGTGCGGGTCGACTACGACACGCAACAGCGCATGCTCAAGGACAGTGCCTTGTGGTACCGCGATTTTCTGGGTCGCCAAAAAACGCAGCACTGCGTCAAGGCAACACCCGCACTGGAAATTTGACATGGGACATCTGGCCCTCAAGGGTATTCGCAAAAACTACGGCGAAACGAGTGTGATTCACGGCATTGATCTCGATGTGCGCGACGGCGAGTTTCTGGTCTTCGTCGGACCCTCGGGTTGCGGCAAATCGACCATGTTGCGCATGATTGCCGGCCTCGAAAGCATCACCAGCGGCGAACTGCTGATTGATGGTGTGCGTGCCAACGAGCTGCGTCCGGCAGACCGCGGTGCCGCTATGGTGTTTCAGAGCTACGCCCTGTACCCGCACATGACGGTGGCGGAAAACATGGGATTCTCCCTGCGCATGGCCGGTATCAGCAAATCCGAGCGCGAGCAGCTAGTGCAACGCACGGCCGAAGTGCTGCGCATCTCACATCTGCTGCCGCGTCTGCCCAAAGCCCTGTCTGGCGGCGAGCGCCAGCGCGTGGCCATCGGACGTGCCATCGTGCGCAAGCCCCGGGTGTTCCTGTTCGATGAGCCACTGTCCAATCTGGACGCCGCATTGCGCGTAACCATGCGCATTGAGCTCTCTCGACTGCATAGGGAACTTGGCACGACCATGATCTATGTAACGCATGACCAGGTCGAAGCCATGACCATGGGCGACCGCATCGCCGTTTTCAACCAGGGTCGCATCGAACAACTCGGCGCACCGCTGGACCTTTACGCACAACCGGCCAACGAGTTTGTCGCGACCTTTCTCGGCGCACCGCGCATCAACCTGATCGGTCGACCCGTGGCAGGCGCGTCGGCTGCGCACCTGGCCCTCTGGGCCGCCGCAGGATCGCTGGCACCCGAAGTGCAAAAGATCGGCATCCGGCCAGAGCATCTGCAGCTGGCAGGAAACGGGGCCAGCGTGCCGGCCCGGGTTGTACTGGCTGAACATCTTGGCGATACATCGGTGATCCATCTGCAGATTGCGGGCCTGGAAGCGCTGCTCAACGTCAAGGTTGCGGCGCGTGAGACCCGGCTGCAAATCGGCGACATGGTCGGTGTCGGCTTTGATGCCACTGATGCGTTGCGCTTCGCAGCAGACGCTCGGCGGGTGGTCGAACGGCGCTGAAGCGCAAGCACGGCCTCAGTGCTTGCCCGCCGCTGCTGCGGCAATGCCCTGGGTGACCAGTTCGATCATGCGCTGGTAGCCCGCTTCGTTGGGGTGAACGCCGTCTTCCGAGTAGACCCGCTTCAGGCCCTTGTTCTCATCGACCATGGGCGTGTAGTAGTCGACATAAACCAGACGCTGGCGCCGCGCGTAGTCCTTGAGCCGCTCGTTGAGGGCAACAATCGTGTCGGCCGGTTTGATCTGCGGATTCCAGTAAAAGCGATTGGCCGGTAACACCGCACACAGCACGACCTTGATGCCATGCACCTGCGCCAGTTCAACCATCGACGCGATATTGCCGGCAATCATGTCCTGGGTTGCCGGCCCCGTGTTGCCGGCGACATCGTTGGTGCCGGCCAGAATCACAACGATTGCGGGTTGCAGCTCGATCACGTCGGCGCGAAAGCGCAGCAACATCTGCGGCGTGGTCTGGCCGCTGATGCCACGGTTCAGAACCGACTTGCGCCAGAAGGACTGCGTCCAGAATTCAGTAATCGAGTCGCCCATGAAGACGATGCGCCCGGCGTCAAGCGGCGCCGCCGCCAGCTGCGCGTTGGCGCTCCGATAAGCTGCCAGGTTAGCCCAGTCCAGCTGCGCATCCGCTGCCGTCACCGCCAGCGCCGAGCCCAGCAAGGCCATCGACAGCAGCGCGCCACAGCCGGTTTTTTGCACCATTTCGATCATCAACGACTCCCGTTGTTTTGCGCCGCGCGCGTCACTGGCCTGAATCCTGCGCCGGGTCGGTGATCGACGCTTGTCCGGTTTCCATGCGTCCGGCAAAACGCCGACGGAAGCCCGCTAGTTCCGGCACGCGTAGCGTGAAGTCATACCAGTAGCCACTTTGCTGTATCTGCCAGCTGTGCCGGACTTCGCTTTGCGCAGCGACCGGCAGAAGCACGACTTTGGTATTGAAGTAGGCATTGGCCTGCAGTTCAAAGCTGCAAGCAACGCGGCCGCTGTTGTGCAGCCGGGCAGTCAACTCGCCTTTGACCAGGTCGTAGCCGATCTCGATTTCGGGGTCGGGCCGGGGCGCCGTCGACGATGTGTTCACCTGGCCCGTGAAATGGCGGTGAAATCCGTTGGGCCCGAGCAGCCACAGGTCGTAGCTTCTGCCCTGCTGCGCCAATGCCCAGGTCCCGACCAGACGCCGCCCGGGCTCTACCGTGTAGCGCCGCGGAATCTGCGCCAGATTCAGGCGGTCGTAGACATGAAAGACCGCTGCCTGCGAGCCGCTGTTGGCAAACTCCAACTGCAATGCCTGCGCTGCCGGCAGACCCAGGCTGTGGACATGGAGTTGATAAGGCAAGGCGCGCGCGGGACGCGTGCCCGGCGTCTGGCGCGGCTCCACTGGCGCCGCCGGGATGGCAGGCAGGGTACGCGCCGGCAAGGCGCGTGCGCGCGCTGCCAGTGCCGCGGTCGCGGGCAGTTGGGGCAAGGACGAGCGATTGGGGCGGGAGAAGTCCAGCGCGCTGGTCAGGTCGCCGCAGACGGCACGACGCCAGGCCGAAATATTTGGCTCCATGACACCAAAGCGCTGCTCCATGAAACGGATCACGGACGTGTGGTCAAAGACCTGCGAGTTCACCCAGCCACCACGGCTCCAGGGTGAAATCACGAGCATCGGAACCCGCGGACCGAGTCCGTAGGGCTGATGCAGCAGCGCCTTGTCCTGCGCGCTGCTGCGGTAGCTGACCAGGTGCTCGTGGTACTCGCCGCGCGTATCGACGCTCGAGTCACCGGCCAGATGCCGCTGCGCCGGGTCCGGGTGCCAGACCGCATACGAGGGAACAGCCGGCGGCGGAACATGGTCAAAAAAACCGTCGTTCTCGTCATAGTTCAGGATCAGAACCGTGCGACTCCAGACTTCGGGGTTGGCGGTGAGTGCTTCCAGCACGCGCGCCGTGTAGTGCGCGCCCTGCGCCGGACTTGACTCAGCGGGATGCTCCGAGTCCCGTTCGCTGGCAACGATCCAGCTGATCTGCGGCAGCGCATTGGCCAGCACGTCGACCTTGAGCTGATCAAGGTTGCGGGTGCTGCAGGCGCGCGCCCTAAATTGCTCCGAGGAACCGGGCACACCCGCATAAGCATCCCGAAAGACCTTGAAGAACGCCAGCGGGTTGTCGTCGTAATTGTCGTCAATGGTCTGATAGACCTGCCAGCTGATGCCGGCCGCCTGCAGACGCTCGGGGTAGGTGGTCCAGGTGTAGCTGTCACGCCCGTTCTGCGGTGCCAGTGTGGCGATGTCGTTGAAGGTGGCAGGCCCCGCGCCCTGCGCGTGCGGATCGTTGGTGCCGGTCCAGAGGAACAGCCGGTTCGGTGTCGTGCCACCCTGGAACGAGCAGTGGTAGGCGTCACACAGCGTGAAGGCGTCTGCCAGTGCGTAATGGAAGGGAATGTCGGAGCGGCTGAAGTAAGCCATGGCATGCGCCCCTTTGGCCTGCGTCCACTGGTTCAGCTTGCCGTTGGCCCAGGCCTGCTGGGCATCAGGCCAGGTGTGGGCCGCACCCTCGCAACGCATCAGGGCAAAGTTGGCTTGCGTGTCCAGATGAAAGGGCTGCACCGCACTGCTGCCCTCGACCGGAATGGCAAAGCGGTCAGCGAAACCGCGCACGCCACTGCAGCTGCCGAAGTAGTGGTCAAACGAGCGGTTCTCCTGCGTCAACACCACGATGTGCGCCACGTCCTGCAGGGTACCGGTGCGCTGGTCGGCATCGATTGCCAGTGCCTTGCGAATCGCCGGCGGAAACATCGACAACGCAGCGGCAGCGCCCAGCGTGCGCACACCTGTGTCTAGAAAGTGACGACGCTCCATGGAAGCTCAGTGCAAGGCTGGCGCCACTCAGGGCGACCCGGTCCAGACAAAGGTGGCAACGCTTGCGGCCGGCATGGCGTGCTCAAAACTTTGGCCAGCCGACGTGACCGTAAAGCGGCGCTCGGCAGCCGCCGAATTCACCGCGATCAGGGCAATCGAGTTGTCGTCCGGGTTCTGGAAAGCCACGGTTTCGACTCCATCCAAACCGGTCGATGAATCGATGCGGTGCGCCCCCGGACGGACAAAGCGACTGATATGCGCCATCGCGTAGTAGTCGAAATTGCGCGTCACGGCACCGGTCTCGGAGTTGATGGTCACCACGCCACGGCAATCCTTGCAACCGCCGCGGTGCGGCCCATGGTTTTCGTCCAGCGCAATATTCCACAGCAAGACGCCTTTGGCCCAACCGCGGGTGGTGCCGATGATCAGGTTGCGCATGTACCAGGGCAGGGTTTCCTGCCAGTGCGGTTTCCAGTCGCCGCCCGAACACTCGGTAAAGTAGGTTTCTTTGTCCGGATAGGCATCGTGCACCAGCGTCTGCGCCGCCACGTCACCGCCATAACAGTGCCATGCAACGCCGGCCACATAGGGACGGGCCTTCGGGTCAGCCAGTACCTGCAATGGGGCCTGAGGCTCGTCCCAGTTGTGATCCCAATCGAGAATCCGAACCGGCTTCGCCCGCGCGGCCAGCAGGGGTCCCAGGTTCTCTCCAATTAACCGGGCACGCATGCTGGGGTCCAGGCGCATGCCCGGGTAGTCAAGCGGCTCAAAATGGGGCTCGTTTTGCAGTGTTAATGCAAACAGCGGCACACCCTCGGCCTCCATGGCGTCGACAAACTTCTCAAGGTAGCCGGCGAATGCTGCGTAAGCCTCGGGACGCAGCGTGCCTTTGATCAGGCTGTCGTTGCTCTTCATCCAGGCCGGCGCACTCCAGGGGCTTGCCATGACACGCAATTTGGGGTTGATCGCCAGGGCGCTCTTGAGCACCGGCAGGACGTCCGAGCGCATCGGATCGATCGAGAATTTTGCCAGCGGGTAGTCGGTCTGCCCGAGCGGCACGTCATCAAGTGAATAATGCCGCAGTGAAAAATCAGAGGCACCAATGGTGAGCCGGGTAAAACTGAAACCGATCCCCGGTGGCTTGCCGAACAGATCGGCCATCAAGGCGCTGCGCTGTTGCGGGTTCATGCGATTCTGAATCAACCAGGCCGAGGCGTCGGTGATATTGGCACCAAAGCCGACGATTTCCTGGTAGCGCTTGGCGGGCTCGACCGCAATGTTGAGTGGAAGCACCGCTTTGCCAGCCGCAAAACTGCTGCCCGACTGAAGCTCCAGAAGTTTGGACTGATCGGTCAAGGTGACACAAGTCTGGACCGCCGCACCGCCGCCCTTTGCGGCGCCGGACTGGGCCTGCCCGGGGCCGCCAAAACCCGACATCAGCAAACCCAGAGCCACCGACGCCGACACGCGCCACTTCAAGCCTTGCAACATCGCTTCTCCTTTGCGCACATAGGACCCCCCTTTGCCACTGACTGCCGGTCTCACAGGCGTTGCTCCGACATTGAGTCAAACAAGGAAATCCGGCCTACGTCCAGCGTGAAGCGCACCAGGTCATCGACGCAGAACGCCGGCGCGCCCGACACCACACTGGACAGCAGGGTGCCGCCAAAGTCGAGCCATACGACGTGGTGATTTCCCATCGGCTCCATCAGGGAAACCGTGCCTGCAAACTCGCCAGCCGCATCAATCAACAGGTTCTCGGGACGAATCCCCAAAACAACTTCCCGCGCCTGGGACGCCGCGGCGCGCAGGGCGTACGGTGTCACATCGAGTGACAAACCCTCCGACTCGAACCGGACCGAATCTGGCGTCGGCTTGAGTCGTCCATGCAGAAAATTCATGGCTGGTGCACCCAGAAAACCCGCTACAAAAAGGTTCTCCGGCTTTTCATAAACTTCCGAGGGCGCGCCGATCTGCTGAATCTTGCCCGCGTACATCACCACAATGCGCGTTGCCAGCGTCATGGCCTCGACCTGATCATGCGTTACGTAGATCATGGTCGAGCGCAACTTCCTGTGCAGCAGCTTGAGCTCGCGCCGCAGTTCCGCGCGCAATTTGGCGTCCAGATTGGACAGCGGCTCATCGAACAGAAAAACATCCGCCTCCCGCACCAGCGCCCGACCAATGGCCACACGCTGGCGCTGCCCACCCGAGAGCTGCGATGGCTTGCGATGGAGCAGTGGTTGCAGGTGCAGCATCTCGGCGACGCGCTTCACACGCCGCTCAATTTCAGCCTTCGGCTTGCCGCTGATACGCAAGCCAAACGACATGTTGCGCTCGACCGTCATGGTCGGGTAAAGAGCGTAAGACTGAAATACCATGCCGATGTGGCGGTCGGTCGGATCGGCCCAGGTCATGTCCTGCGCACCGATTTCGATGCGCCCGCTGCTCACGTCGATCAGACCGGCAATGCTGTGCAGCAAGGTCGACTTGCCGCATCCAGAAGGCCCGAGCAGCACCAGAAACTCGCGCTCGAGGACGTCGAGGTTGAGGTCTTTGATGACTTCGTTGGCGCCAAAACGGACGCAAAGATTGTGGATGCTGACACTGGCCATGGCCTACCCCTTTACCGCACCGGCGGCGATACCGCGCACAAACCAGCGCCCCGAGAAAAAATAGATGGCCAGCGGCACCATCGAGGTCAGGATGGTGGCCGCCATGTTGACGTTGTAGAGCCGCTCACCCGTGGTCGTGTTGATGACGTTGTTGAGTTGCACCGTCATCGGCAGGTTGTCACGCCCCGCAAACACCAGACCCAGGATGTAGTCGTTCCAGACACCTGTAACCTGCATGATCGCCGCCACGATGATCATGGGGGTGGACATCGGCAGCATCAGCTGCGCGAAGATGCGCCAGAAGCCACCGCCGTCGATGCGTGCCGCCTTGAACAGTTCCTGCGGAATGGAGAGGTAATAGTTGCGAAACAGCAGCGTCATCACCGGCATGCTGAAGATGATGTGAACCGTCACGATGCCCGGCAACGAGCTGAACAGCCCGAGTGTGGCCAGAATGCGCACCAGCGGGTACATCATGACCTGCACTGGAATGAAGGCACCCATCATCAGGATGGCAAACAGCACATTGGCGCCACGCGGCTTCCAGAATGACAGGGCATAACCGTTGAGAGCACCTAGCAGGATCGGCAGCACCGTGCTCGGAATCGCGATCAGCACGGAGTTCCAGAAGCCGCCCCGGATGCCGTTGCAATTGACCCCGGTACAGGCCTGCGACCATGCTGTCGTCCATGGCTCCAGTGTGACGCTCACCGGCAGGGCGAAGATGTTGCCGAGCCGGATTTCATCCATGGTCTTGAACGACGTGACCAGCATGATGTACAAGGGCAGCAGGAAAAACAGCGCCGCCGTCAGCAGGAAGGCGTAGATACCGATGCGCGCCGGTGTCAGCCGACGTCTGCGCGCATTGCCGTTCATGCCTGTTCCTCGCGGCGGCGGGCGCGGCTGCGCGCGTACAGAAAGGGTGCAACCAGCGCCAGCACAGTCAGCAGCAGGACCATCGATCCGGCTGATGCCAGCGCGATGTTGGCGCGGCCGAACAAGTGGTCCATGATGAACTTGGCCGGCACTTCGCTGGCAGTACCGGGCCCGCCCTGCGTCATGGACACCACGGAATCAAACACCTTGACCACCGCCGTGAACAGCAGGACAAAAACGGTGGCGATGGTCGGGCCCAGCATGGGCAGGACAATCGAAACATAAACGCGCCAGGTCGGAATACCATCGATGCGCGCAGCTTTCCAGATCTCTTCGTCAATGCCACGTAAACCTGCCAGCAGCAGCGCCATCACCAAGCCAGAAGCTTGCCAGACCGTGGCGATCACGATGGTGTAGATCACCATGTCCTGATCGATGATCCAGTCGAAGGTGAAGTCCGGATAACCCATCTGCCGCACCGCCTGCTGGATACCGTTGCCGGGATTGAGCAGCCACTGCCAGACCAGCCCGGTGGCAACAAACGACATGGCGTAGGGGTACAGAAAAACGGTGCGCAGGGCGCCTTCTGCCATCACTTTCTGGTCGATGAAAACCGCCAGCAGAAAACCCAGCACCATGCACGCAGCGATGAACAGGACACCGTACAAAGCCAGGTTCTGCAGGGACAGCAACCAGCGGTCATTGTCAAACAAGCGCTGGTACTGGGCCCAACCGACATACTGGTCCGACGGAAAGGTCCGCGAGTTGGTAAACGATATGTTCAGGGACCACAACACGGTGCCCAGATAGGCTACCAAAACCGTGCTGGCCAGAGGCAGCAGCGCGGCCCAGGACACCAACTGTCGAAACAGTTGTTTGGGCTTGAGGGTCATGACCGTGCGCAAAGCAGTTTCAATTCTTGAGGGCTGAAGCAATGTCCTTTTGTACTTTTTCCACCGGCACATTCTTGTTCCAGTACGCCGTCAGGATATCCGACAGCGAACCATTCTGGTCCGGGTTCAGATACACCTCGCCATTGCCCAGTTGGCGCGACTTGTCCTTCATGATGGCGAGTCCCTGCTGGGCGCAGATATCCATTCTGGAGACATCGACATCGGTGCGAACCGGAATCGAGCCCTTCCTGATGCTGAACTCGACCTGGGTGGTCGGTGCCAGCATCAGACCGGCCATCATCTTCTGCGCCTTGATGGCTTCGGCATTCGTGGTTTTGGGAAACACGAAAACGTCACCCTGAATGATGTACGGTGACTTCGGCCCAAAACCGGCTATGCAGCCATAGTCCCTGCCCGGTAACTGCTTGGCCTGGGCAAACTCTCCCTTGGTCCAGTCGCCCATGATCTGCACACCCGCCTTGCCGGTGATCAGCAGCGCGGTTGCATCGTTCCAGTTGCGCCCGGGCGCAGCCTTGTCAACATAGGCCTGCAGGCGCTTGAAGGTCAGCAGCACGTTCTTGAACGCATCACCCTGGATCGCCTTGGCATCGCGGTCGCGCAGCACTTTGAGGTACAAATCCGCTCCTCCCAGGTTCGCCAGAACGGCCGTGAAGACGATGCTTTCCTGCCAGGGCTGACCCCCATGTGCCAGCGGTATCAAACCCGCCGCCTTGAGTTTGTCCAGCACGGCAAACAGCTCGTCCATGGTTCTGGGTTCTGCGGCGATGCCGGCTTTCTTGAACGCTGCCTTGGAGTACCAGAACCAGGTCGGCATGTGGATGTTCACCGGCGCCGCGTAGAAGTGGCCCTTGACCCGCACCACGTTGAGCACCGGCTCGGGCAGGAACTTGTCCCAACCGTCGCGCAGCGCAACGTCGTCCACATTGTTGAGCATGCCCTGTTCAACCAGGTCCAGAAACTGCTTGGACGTATTGAACTGCGCAGCCGTCGGCGGGTTGCCGCCGATAATGCGGTTGACCGCCACGGAACGCGCCTGGTCACCGATCGAAATCGCTGTATCGACCCAGACGCCACCGGCCGCGTTGTAGGCATCGGAGAAGGTCTTGACGGCTGCCGATTCGCCGCCGGAGGTCCACCAGTGGATCACCTCGGCCTTGGGTCCGGCCGCATGGGCCAGCGCAGCAAATCCCGTGGAAAGCGCCAGCGTCAAGAGTTTGAGCTTCACAGTTCACCTTTCAAGAAGGAGCGGTACCATTTCCCGCTGAGCTTGAGCCGGCGCTGCTGTGTATCGAAATCCACATGCGTCAGACCAAAGCGCCTGAGGTAGCCCTCCGCCCACTCGAAGTTGTCGAGCAGACTCCACGCAAAATAGCCCTTGACCGGGATTCCCTTGGCAACAATCTCCCGCAGCGCCAGCAGGTGACGCTCCAGATAGCGCCGCCGCTCGCCGTCATCGATCTCTCCATTGGACGACACCACATCTTCGTAACTTGATCCATTTTCGGTCAAATAGATCACCGCCGGCTGGTAATCCGTCGCGACGCGGCTGAGCAGCGCGACCATGCCGTCCGGCGAGACCTCCCAGCCAAACGCCGTGCGCTCGACATTGGGCGAATCGACCACGCGAGTTGCCATCACGCCCTGGCCCGGTGCATCGGCCACCACTTCGGGGAAATAGTAGTTGACGCCCAAAAAATCGGTCGGCGTGGCGATGATTTGCAGATCACCGTCCTGCACCACCGGCGCCTTGTCACCCAGGATGTTCCAGACGTCCGCCGGATAGCCACGCCCGTGCAGGGGATCCAGAAACCAGCGGTTGCGCAAACCGTCATGGCGCAGGGTTGCCGCCACATCCTGTGCACTCGCCGATGCGGGGTAAAGCGGATGCAGACTCAAGGCAGCGCCGACTTTGGCGTCAGCCACGTTGCGCCGGATTACCGGTATCGCCAGCCCGTGCGACACCATCACGTTATGACACACCTGCAGCGCAGTCCGGAAGTCCTTCAAGCCCGGTGCGTGAGCGCCTTCATAGTTACCAATAAAGGCCGTACACCAGGGCTCGTTGTGCGTGATCCAGTGCTTGACGCGGTCGCCCAGATGGCGACTCACGACATCGGTGTACTCGACAAAAGCCGCGACAGTATCCCTATCAACCCAACCACCCTGCTCCTGCAAAGCCTGCGGCAAATCCCAGTGGTACAGCGTGACCCAGGGTTCCAACCCGCGCTCAAGCATGCCGTCCACCAGGCGCGCATAGAAATCCAGACCCTTCTGGTTGGGAACCCGGCCACGACCGCTTGGGAAGATGCGGGGCCACGCAATAGAAAACCGGTAGGCATTGGTGCCGAGGCTGGCGGCCATGTCCAGATCCTGCGGCCAACGATGATAGTGATCGCAGGCCACGGCGCCGCTGGAGCCATCGCGGATACGACCAGGCGTGGCACAGAAGCGATCCCAAATCGACTCACCGCGACCATCCGCATGAACGGCGCCTTCGATCTGATAGGAAGAGGTGGAACACCCCCAGCGAAAGTCAGGGGCGAAGTCACTGCGTTTGAGAGGCGGCAGATCATTGGTTCTTGTGTTCGTCATGTTTCAATTGCTGCATTACCGACCATGTGGAAAGGTTTCCAATTGTAGGCACAAGGAATGCCAAACCACATTCGTAGCTACCCTTAGTTCGAGTCTTTAAATCTTGGAACGCGCTCGGGCTTTTGGTGCAGTGGCTTGGGGCTGCTCTGCGCCCGGTGCCATGACAAGCGATGCACGCCAGGTCACACTGACCGGAAATTTCCGCTGCACAGGCTGCGTCTCGCCATAGCATTGGTTGAGCAACCATCGCAAGCCGTTGAGGGCAATCTGTTGCCAGGGAATGTGCACCGAAGTCAGCTGGGGTGCCGAGTATTCAGCGTTGTGGGTGTCGTCGTAGCCCAACACCGAAATGGTTCCCGGTACTGAAATTCCGGCTTGCTGAAAGAAGGCCAGCGCCCCCACCGCCATTTCATCGTTGGCACAAAACAACGCGCTGAATTCATGGCCTGATGAGGCCAGCGAACGCGCCGAAGCCCATCCACCAGCCGGTGAAAAGTCACTCTCCAGCATCACCACCTGCGCCGGGTCAATACCTTCACGCTGCAGTTCGCGCATGAAACCGTCGATGCGCGCCACGTTGTCGGGCGAGCTACGTGGTCCCGCAATGACCGCAATCTTGCGATGCTGCATTTTCAGCAAAGCCTGCGCAGCCAGCATGCCGCCGCGCTCGTGATCAGCGGGAAAACACTGCTCAGCAAGCTTCTTGAAATAGTGGTTCAGCAGGACCAGTTTGCCTTGCTTGGGACCCAGCGCTTCGATGTCGCTTTGAAGTAGTGCATTGCTCATCACCACCAACCCATCGCAACCGCGCTCGATCAGGAAATCGATTCCCTCGATCGCCTGCTGGCGCGTGTCGCCGTCGCCACAACCAAAGGCCACCACCATGTGCCGACCGGTGGTACGCAGTTCGGTGTCAATGGCGCCAAGAATAGGTGTGTAAAACGTCCCCACCAGCATCGGTATGTAAACACCAATCATCTGGGAGGAACCGGACAGCAAAGTGCGCGCCGCGTGCGAGGGCCGAAATTCGAGCTCGGCGATGGCCTCGCGCACCCTCTGTGCCGTGGCCGGAGCGACCGAGCCGCGGCCGCTGACCACGCGCGAGGCGGTCCCGACGCCGACGCCGGCGAGCCGCGCTACATCCTTGATCGTCGCCATGTCAACTCCTGTGGTGCACGCACTATAACGTCGCCTTTAGCCAGCGGCGCAGTGGGCCTGAATATAGTCGGCATGGGTGGGCATGGCAGCGACGCAGCGCTGCGTGACCATCTCGATGTTTTGGATAAAGGCGCTCAGCTCCTCAGCAGGAATCAAGCCCGCCAGCGCGTGCCAGCCTTGCGGGATGAAGCGCTGACCCAACAAGATCTGAACCCAGCTAGATTCGGCAAATAGCTGGATGAAGAGTTCGCGCGAAATCCGCCCATTGCTGCGGAACAACTCCAGGCGCTGAGCCAGAGATTCGGGAATTTCCATGGTCCGGCAATAGTTCCAGAACGGCGAATCGCTTCGCTGGGTGATGTGGTAGTGCGTGATGATGAAATCCCGAACCCCTTCGTATTCCAGCTGGGTTTCACGGTTGTAATGATCAATATCCGCTTGGGCAAAACCAAGGCCCGGAAAATTGGAAAGAATTCGCATCACCGCCGTCTGGATGAGGTGGATGCTGGTCGATTCGAGTGGCTCCAAAAAGCCGCTCGACAAGCCGACGGCCACACAGTTTTTCTTCCAGAACGTCTTGCGCCGCCCTGTGGTGTATTTGATGAGCCGCGGCTCGGCCAGAGGCTTGCCGTCCAGGTTGTTCATCAACACCGACGCGGCTTCGTCGTCAGAAATGTAGGGGCTGCTATAGACATGGCCGTTGCCGATGCGGTTTTGCAGTGGAATGCGCCATTGCCAGCCCGCACTGTGCGCCGTCGAGCGCGTCAGCGGAATCAGCGGCTCGACCGATTCGCAGGGAACGGCAAGCGCCCGGTCGCAGGGCAGCCAGTGGCGCCAGTCCTCGTAGCCAGATTCAAGAGCGCCCTCGATAAGCAAGGCACGAATGCCAGTGCAATCGATAAAGAAATCACCTTCAATGCGCTCGCCGCTTTCCAACACCAGCGCGCGGATGTGGCCCGACTGCGGGTGAAGGTCGACCGAACCAATCTTGCCCTCAGTGCGCTTGACACCACTTGCCTCGGCGTGCTTGCGCAGATAGGCGGCATACAGCTTGGCATCGAAATGGTAGGCGCTGGGCAAGTCCGCCAAGGGCGAGCCCTGCATCTGCGGCTGCGAACTGAGATACTTCGCCGCACGCGGAGCACTGCAGTTCAATGAAAACGCATCAAGATCGGCGACGCTGCCGGCCGCGCGCTGTCTCAGCCAATAATGGTGAAACGGTACGCCGGACAGGGGGGAGCCGACCGGACCAAAGCCGTGGGTGTAGCGGTCACCGATCCGCCCCCAGTTGACAAACTCGATGCCGAGCTTGAAGCTGCCCTGGCAGTGTTTCAGAAAGTCGTTCTCGTCGATGCCGAGCAACTCGTTGTAGACACGAATATGCGGAATCGTCGCCTCGCCCACGCCGACGATGCCGATTTCGTCCGACTCGACGAGATGAATCCGGCAGTTGTTCCCAAGAGCCCGCGAAAAAAGCGCTGCCGTCATCCAACCCGCCGTGCCCCCACCGGCAATGACGACATCACGAACATATTGAACTGACATGGAAGTCCTCACAGAAGTGCGTGGGTCATCGGAAGTCTGCCATCAAACGCCTGAAGACAAAAAGCGGCGAACGAAGTCGCCGCTTTTCCTACGCCGGGAATCAATCAGTTGAACTTGTGGTCTAGAACTTGTAGTTCATGCCAAACAGCATCTGCCGACCAAAATGATTGACATACTTGGTCACCAGCTGCGATTTATTCGGCGTTGGGTTCTGTCCATCGAGTCCGTTGATCGTTTGCATCTGTTGCGTGGCGCTGTCGGTCAGGTTGTTGACCTGGAACATCAGCGACAGACCCTTGAAGTAACCCTGATCAAAGGAATACCC